>JABDHI010000004.1:0-195 GCA_013285655.1 Bacteroidota bacterium | reverse complement strand
TCACTTAGTTCATGAAACCTATTAGTTTCTCGATGCCACTATACTCAATACTATTTCTAGTAGTTTTGTGGTATGAGCATAGCTGAAAGAGACAAGAAAGTAATTTGGCACCCGTTTACCCATTTAAAACAAGCCAAAGAACCTATACACATAGTTAAAGGCGAAGGCGTTTATTTGATAGACGATAAGGGCAAC
>JABDHI010000003.1 GCA_013285655.1 Bacteroidota bacterium | reverse complement strand
TAATAGCTACTGTAATTATAAATACGGTCTATATAATGCTTGCCCTTCGATGCCTCGTGGAACCTGTCGTATATATTCGGCGGTATGCTTTTACCCAACGAAAACACATCGGTAAACTTACAGCGCGCCACACTTATTTTCGATTTGTCGTTATCAATTATCGATAGTATTACCGGGGCATAAAACTTACAGTCGTTTATTTCGAGGCTGGTTGCCAGTGCATAGTTGTTCGGCGGACTTGCAAATATGTAAGCTACATCATCAAAATCGCAACTTTCAATAACGGCAGGGTTTTTGCCCAGCATTTGCCCGGTTATAAAAAACTTCTTATCGAATATGCAATTGCTTATTTCCAGTCCCTTTAAAAAGTTGCAGTTAATAAACAGCACATCGTGCTTAAACTCAATCTTCTTTTTTTGCTTGGTATCTTCAGCATACAAGTCTTCAATGGTATCGGCAGTAATGTGGCCAAATACGCAGTTGTAAAAAAGTATCTTATGGCTAAATATCGTCGACTTAGCCTTTTTCTTCTGCACTGAATCAGTAAAATCGGTAAACGACAGCTTTATATTCCCGAAAAAATAATCTTGTATGGTATCGCCATCACGCATCATCTTTATGAGCTGGCTCTTACTATCAAAGCACTTCAGCACAATGCTGCCCGTATCGGTTGCCCGCACCGGGTTAAAGGTTATTTGCCCATCGTGTATAGGCGGCTGTCCGTTTACCTTTATTGCAAAGTATGGCTTGCCGTTAAGGCGCACCAACAGGGTATCACTTGTAACTACTTTAGGTGTGGTTGGTGTAGTCGGCGTTCCGGCAAAAGCACACATGCCACTCAGTAGTATTGCTGTAACTATATATTTTAACTTTCTCATTATCATTCAGGTTGGAGCATAAAAGTATTTAAAATTTCGTTTCCTCTTTCGTCATTGCGAGCAGAGTGTGACAATCTCAGTATTTCTCCTCTCTCTTTTTTGGGTTTATTTGGGCGTTCCCCTCGTGCCTCGGGTCGGGCTATACGTTGCAAGTCCTCGCTGCGCTGCGGGCTTTCCACTGCTATCCCTAACGCAGAAAGACACGGCACGTGAGGTGAATAGAGTCGATGGTAGCAAACTGACACATAGTTGCAAAGGATTGTGCCAAGGCCAAGTAACCCAAATGAAACAGTGAGATTGCTTCGCACCTCGCAATGACGGACAAGAAATGCTAATAAATGTTAAGCTACTCCACCATCTCGATGTAAATTTTAACTTTGAAGCTTATACTAAGTCTTAACCTTAATCTGAGCCTGAACCTTATATGACATATAAAACGGATGTAGAAGCAGTAGATGCGCTGGGCCAAAAGTACCTCGAGCTTACTAAAGAAATACGTAAAGTAATTATAGGCCAGGAAGCTATTGTAGAAGATGTGCTGAATTGCATTTTTAGCCGTGGGCACTGCCTGCTTATTGGCGTACCGGGCCTTGCTAAAACCTTGCTGGTAAACACTATTGCTCAAACGCTGGGCCTTACCTACAACCGCATACAGTTTACCCCCGATTTAATGCCATCAGACATTATTGGTACCGATATACTGGATGAGAACCGCAACTTTAAGTTTATAAAAGGCCCATTATTTGCCAACATAGTATTGGCCGACGAAATAAACCGTACTCCGCCTAAAACGCAATCAGCCTTGCTTGAGGCCATGCAGGAAAGGGCTGCTACCATTGGCGGCAAGCGCTACGAAATTGGCAGTCCGTTTTTTGTATTGGCTACCCAAAACCCTATTGAGCAGGAAGGTACCTACCCCCTGCCCGAGGCTCAGCTCGACCGTTTTATGTTTAACATTTGGCTCGACTACCCTACCTACAACGACGAAGTTGAAGTGGTAAAAAATACCACCATCGATAAACAAGTGCAACTAAACAAAATACTTACCGCCGAAGAAATATTGTTCTTTCAAAATATAGTGCGCAAAATACCTATTGCCGATAACGTGTTAGAGTATGCAGTTAAGCTTGCATCTAAAACCCGTCCGCAAAGCCCTGATGCACCGCAGCAGGTAAAAGATTACGTGGTATGGGGCGCAGGCCCTCGTGCATCGCAGTTTTTGGTGGTTGGCGCCAAGTGCCACGCCGTGCTACACGGTAAGTACTCACCCGATATTGCTGATGTAAATGCCGTTGCCGGTCCTATTTTGCGCCACCGTATTGTGCGCAATTACAAGGCCGAGGCTGTAGGTATCTCTGTTGATGATATTATCACAAAATTACTCAAGTAATTTTGTAGTCGTCAGTGGTTAGTCGTTAGTCATAAGTTAAATAACAAACAAAATCTATGACAGTATTAGTTTTAGGTGTTTTATTGTTCGTCATTGCGAGGCACGAAGCAATTTCACTTTTAACTTTTAGCTTTACCCTTTTAATTTCTTTGGGCGTTCCCTTCGTTCCTCAGGGCGGGCTATACGCTGCAAGTCCTCGCTTCACTCCGGGCTTTCCACTACTATCCCTAACGCAAAACAACTTTCGTGCTATAGTTGCGTTAAATAAAACAGATGTCATGTTGAGCTTGTCGAAACATATGCAGTTCTATTCTTAATTTTTAAATCTTAATTCTTAATTGCGCAGCCAAAGGCAAGCCATAGTTTCAGTAATAAACGACCTGGTAACCGACCAACGGGTAAATCGCACCTGCCTGACACTTACCGAAGCAGGCTACGATGTGTTGCTGGTAGGCCGCCAAATGCGCAAGAGCCTGCCACTACCCCAACGACCTTACCGAACCAAGCGCATGCGCCTGCTCTTTGAAACCGGAGTACCCTTTTATGTAGAGTTTCATTTCCGCTTATTTTTGGTTTTGCTCTTTACCAAAGCCGACCTACTCTTCGCCAATGACCTCGATACCTTAATGCCAAATTATATAGCGAGCAAACTAAAGGGCGCCGAACTTATATACGACAGCCACGAATACTTTACCGGTGTACCCGAACTACAAAACCACCCCAATAAGCAACGTACCTGGAAATGGGTTGAGAAGCGATTCATACCACGCCTTAAGCACATGCTTACAGTCAACGAATCTATTGCAGGCCTATACCACCAGGAGTTTGGCATTGATGTAAAAGTGGTTCGCAATCTACCTATGAGGCGTGATATGCCTACTACCCTATCTCGTAAGGCTCTTAATCTACCTGAAGACAAAAGCATACTCCTATTACAAGGTGCAGGCATCAACATCGAACGGGGCTCAGAGGAGGCCATACAAGGCATGCAGTTCATCGATAACGCATTGCTGCTTATAATTGGTGGCGGCGATGCCATAGACTCGCTAAAACAGCTTGCAACCGAATTAAATCTGAATGACAAAGTAAGGTTCATACCTAAACTGCCATTCGAGCAGCTGATGCAATACACCGTATTGGCAGATATAGGCCTCACCCTCGATAAGGATACCAATATCAACTACCGTTATAGCTTACCCAATAAGCTATTCGATTATATACATGCGGGCTTGCCTGTACTGGCATCTCCGCTTATAGAAGTAAAAAAGATAATAGATCAATACCAGGTCGGCGAATGCATTGATAGCCATGACCCGAGAGAGATTGCCCTTAAGACGCAAACCATGCTTGCTGATAAAGCTAAGCTTGCTCAATACAAAGCCAACGCCTTAAAGGCAAGTGCTGAGCTTTGTTGGGAAAACGAAAAGGAAGTTCTTACTGAAGTATTAAAGAGCCTTTAAACTTATTTAGCTGCAGGAGTTCTGTCGGTTGGCTTTTTATGATGTTTCACTTTGTGCATTACTTTAATGTTCGATATCATTACCGGCATACCCGTACAACCAAATGGCTGCCTGATGAGTGATCTGCGGTAGGTAAACGAAATAGTAGTACCAACCTTATCGTAAGGCTTAATAGCATCACCCATTGGCAAGTACACCATTGTATCTTTAGTAGTCGGGTCAATGTACCTGATAACAGTACGGCAGTTTTTATTAGTTAAATGCACAATGGTTCCTACAGCGGCACGCCCGCCACCATCGTGGTTAGTAGGTTTGGCAAGTGCCGTATCAGCGTTCTCTTGTGCAACACACGCGGTTGCAGCAAACAGCAAACAAATGCTAAATAATGTTCTCATATTAATCTCAAAAAAATAACCCTTCTGCAAATATACAGAAGGGTTATTATTAATTACTTATATAATGCCTAGTTAATGGGAACTTTAACTACTCGTTGGAAATTATCGTTACCAATACGCACAAAGTAAACACCCTTAGCAAAAGTAGAAACGTTAAAGGTTGTCTTTAATTCAGAACCCACTGGCATAACACCTTTCCCTGTTATCTTCTTTCCATTAATATCAAACAACTCAACATAAAAATTATTGCCTTGAGGAAGTTTATTAGCTGTTACATTCAGCATGCTACCCGATTGGTAAGCCGTAAGAACGGTTTGTGGAGCGTCAACTGTTGGAACACCTGTAACACACTTAGGTATTTGGAAAGAGAAAATACGGCTTCCGGCGTGACTGCTACCAAATTTAGTGTTCGAATACATTGTAGTCCCCCAAAAGGTAATACCATCTGACGGATCTAGACATAATTTGGTATAATCGCCCCAACGGTTACCATTACCTTGTGATGTTTTAATAGCAGCATTACCAGCAACAACTGAAGTTTCGGTCACACTCATTTTACCTAATGTATCGCAAGCAGCACGACCTGTATAACGTACACCAGGGTATACAGAAGTAGGATCGCTTACAGTATACTCTAAACCAATACTTCCATTGTTATCCATTGCAACACCCGGATCCCAACGGCTTACATTATCATTTGGTGCATAAGTACCTTGTTGGTAAATGCTCCATAACTTAGTTGTTGTATCTTGACGAAGTTCATACCAACGGATACCTGCCACAGCACTTCCTGATGTAGGGTGCGTGCCAACATTTACCACGTTAGCCATAATTGCACTGTTGTAGCTTGTCCACCTCATATATGGTATTCTGAAGTTAAAGAAGCCATCTAATGGATCAACACTATGGTAATTACTACTTCCGCCTGGTTGGTCAATGCCTGCAAAAGATGTGGCATCTTGTGGAAAGTGAGAATCAAAAGAGGCTGTAGGCAAACTTTGTCCGGCAGTATTAGCAATAGAACCGGTTTTCGCAGTCCAGTCGACTGTTATAGGGTAGATTTGAATTGCGCAAGTGAAAGGTGCGCCCCAATGCGAATCATTAAAGAAGAAAAGACAGTTCTTATTGTTTGATGGAGGTAATGATCCATCAGCATCCAATGTCATAGGACAAAAGAAAGAATCAGAATCCTGACTGCTATTAAACGGGCTGCTATTAAATGGTATAGATATAAAACCAGCTGTTTTAACACCGGCAATCATGCTTAACCTATCATATACAACCACCTTATCATTCTGGCAATTACAGGTTTGGTAGTATCCATCTTGCCAAATGGTATATTTAGGATAATCTGCATAGTCCGTATTATCAGGGCAGAAACGATAAATATAAAATTTACCTGTAGGGCTGCTGGTTTCCGAAACTGCCATTAACATAGTATCAATATTACCGCTTCCACAAGTTCCATTTTCCTGAAATTCAGTAATTACCCAACGATCAGCAAACTTGTCATACAAACATACAGGGTCGCCATCATCGCAAGTACCTGCACCAAATAAGGTAGCAAGATCGACAACAGCCACTTTGGCACCAGTTGATTTATTCCATATTGAATATTGAGAATTAACGGTTTGCACATAATAGGTAGAGTCGGCAGCGCCATTGGGATCAAGTGGATACCCTATATTACTCCCTTCGCCATCAAAATTCTTAATTAAGCCCTGGCTTTGCGTTGCTCCATCAGTTGTTTGCCTTATAGGATCAGGAGTAAAAGGCACTGAAGGATCATATTTTTTCTTACGCCTTGGTGCAGACTCGTCGGCAGGCATTGTGCGTATGTGCTTGACAAGGTTGGCTGGATATTTTTTAGCCAGTTCTGAAATAGGTTCTGACTCAGAGAACCTAACACATTGTTGATAATGAGAACCATCAGCATTATTTTTCGTATGCTGAGCATTAACCGCAATTGCTGAAAAGGCAGCTGCTGTTAACATAAGTAAATATCTTTTCATGATTCCAGGATTGATTTATAGCACAAATATATGAATCCGTTATATCATTTACAAATTGGCAATCACCTTTTTATAAACCCCTTAATCAGTCACAGTGGGTATATCAATAAAGAACCCCTTCTGATTTCAGAAGGGGTTCTTTATTAAACTATTTATAGAACTTAGTTGATAGGAACTTTAACCACGCGCTGGAAGTTATCATTACCTATACGTACAAAATAAACACCTTTAGCTAAAGAGGAAACATTAAAAGTTGTTTTCAACTCAGAAGCCATTGACATTACACTTTGGCCGGCAATTTTTTTGCCATCAATATCAAATAACTCAACATAAAAATTATTGCCTTGAGGAAGCTTATTGGCTGATACATTTAACATGCTACCCGATTGGTAGGCGGTTAAAACCGTTTGAGGCGCTTCAACAGTTACTTCACCTGTTGGGTTACATTTTGTTATTTGAAAAGAGAATATACGGGTATCTGCATTACCATAGTTTTTACAAGCCGTGCAAGAGCTGTTTGAATACATAGTGGTTGCCCAGAAAGTAATTCCATCTGAAGGATCGATACACATTTTAGTATAATCACCCCAACGGTTACCACTGCCTTGTGCCGTTGCAATATCCCCTGTGCCGGCAACAACAGAAGTTTCTGTCAAACTCATTGTGCCAGGCGCATCACAGGCGGTACGGCCTGTAAAACGAATACCAGGATAAACTGAAGTTGGATCACTTACGCAATATTCTAATCCAATACTTCCGTTATTATCCATCGCAACACCCGGGTCCCAACGGCTTACATTGTCACTCGGTGCATAAGTACCTTGTTGAAAAATACTCCAGGCTTTGGTTGTCGTATCCTGGCGGAGTTCGTACCAGCGAATCCCTGCAATAGCACTTCCTGATGTAGGGTGTGTTCCCACATTCACAACATTGGCCATTAATGCACTGTTATAACTTGTCCACCTCATATATGGTATACGAAAGTTAAAGAATCCATCTAAAGGATCAACACTATGGTATTTACTGCTTCCACCTGGTTGGTCAATGCCTTCAAAAGAAGTATTATCTTGAGGGAAATGAGAATCGAAAGTAGCAGTGGCTAAAGTTTGACTAGCCGTAGCCGGAATTGAACCTGATTTAGAGGTCCAGTTTACTGTTATTGGAAAAATTTTAATTGCACATGTATTCGATCCGCCCCATTGAGCATCGGTAAAGTAGAATAAATAATTTTGATTATTTGATGGAGGTAATGAACCATCAGCATCTAATGCCATAGGGCAAAAGAAAGAGTCATCATCACCACTACCATTAGTTAATGGGTTAGCGCTAAACGGAATTGAAATAAAACCAGCAGTTTTAACACCCTTTATCATATTCTTTCTATCATACACTACTACTTTATCGTTTTGACAGTTGCAGGTTTGATAATAACCATCTTGCCATACCGTATACTTAGGATAATCGGCATAGTCAGTATTATCAGGGCAGAAACGATAAATATAAAATTTACCTGTTGGGCTACTTGTTTCCGATACAGCCATTAGCATAGTATCAATATTACTATTGCCACAGGTACCATTTTCCTGAAACTCGGTAATCACCCACCTATCCGCAAATTTGTCATATAAGCATACAGGGTCTCCGTCATCGCAGGTTTTTGAACCGAACAATGTTTTTAAATCGACAACCGCAACGTTAGCGTGGGTCGACTTATTCCAGATTGAGTATTGTGAGTTAACTGTTTGAACATAATATGTAGAATCAGCAGCACCGTTAGGATCTAAAGGCCATCCGTCGTTACTGGTTTCACCATCAAAACTTGCAATAGTACCCATACTTTGTTTTGTGCCATCAGTCATTTGCCTTGCGCCATCCGGTGCAAAAGGAACTGAAGGGTCATACTTTTTCTTACGCCTTGGGGCATTTTCATCCGCCGGCATGGTGCGCTCGTGCTTAACCAGTGCAACCGGGTATTTCTTGGCTAATTCAGAGATAGGTTCCGATTCAGAAAATCGAACACACTCCTGGTAGTGAGATCCATCAGCATTGTATTGGGTATGCTGAGCTTTAACCGCAACTGCCGATATGGCAGCAATGGTTAAAATAAATAATTGTTTTTTCATAGTTCAGGGATGATTTATAAAACAAAGCTAGGAATTTATTTTACCAATTGCAAATTAATAACCTGCAATTTACCAACAGCTTTATCGGTTCAGGCATACTTAACATAAATAAAATACCCTTTCAGAATTGGCTCCTGAAAGGGTATTTTTTGTTTATTATTAAATTCCTCTTTAATTAAGTATAAGTTTAAATACTCTTTGGTAGTTTAAATTACCAATTCTTACCAGGTAAGCACCTCTGGCAAGTCCATTAACCGGTATCTGGGTTTGAATGGCTTTACCTGAAGGCTGAACAGTTGACGTACTGATTTGTTTGCCAATAATATCAAACAAATCAACTTTAACTGCATCATCAGAAGGAAGGGTATTACCCATTACTTCAATATTCTCTCCATTTTGGTATACCTTAAACTGAGCCAAATCAATTGGGTTAGTAAAACCCACAGTGCTCGCTAATTTAAATGAGAATACATAGTTGGCTGCTGTACCTGCCTTATCATACTCATTAGTATGCCAAAAAGTAAGGCCATCGGTTGGGTCCAAAGTCATATCAGAATAATCGCCCCAGCGACTACCACATGAAACTACCGGAGAAGTACCCGCTACAGCTGTTTGTTCTGTTGCAGTCATAGTGCCTGCAGCATCACCAAATAACCTGCCTGTATAACGTATACCGCCATAAGTTTTAACGCTATCTGTAACGCAATATGCCAATGCAATATCTCCATCCTGATCCATAGCTATACTTCCATTCCAACGGTTAACACCATCACCAGGAGCATATGTTCCTTGCTGGAAAATAGAAAAATGGAATGTAGATGGGTCTTGCCTAACTTCATACCAACGGATACCTGCAATGGTATGCCCTGTATTTACTGTGTTAGCAAGCAATACTGAATTGTATCCGGTAAACATTAAGATAGGAACCCTGAAGTAAAATGCTCCATCTAGTGCATCAACTGCATTGCTGGCAAACGATTTAACACCCGGCTGAGAAAGCGTAGCGAAGTTTTTGTTATTAAAAAAAGCATTAAATGCCGCCGGCTTTAATGAATCCCATTTGGTAATAGTTAATGATTGTGGTGTGGTTGTATCATAAACCAGTTTATCAAACACTATACTGTTTGAGGCTCCGCCAGAATTAGTATTTTCAAAAAACACTAAAAAGTTTGGTGTACCATAAGGAGGAAGTGCAGATGCATCACAATCTAATATTTTAGGATCGTTCCATAAGCTATTATTGGTAGCACCCGAAAAACAAGTTGGTGTAAAAGGATAGTTAGCAACTACCATACCCGATGATGATTTACCAGCAAGCATTCTTGTACGATCTAAAACCACAACCTGACCTGGTTGCAAGTTTGCAGTCATATAATAACCATCGCTCCAAATCGAAAACTTGAGATAATCAGGAATGTTATTTGTATTCCAACCTGAGTTTGAAAAATTATATACGTAATAGGCTCCTGTTGCATCATTAGTTTTTGATATAGCAACCGAAAATCCTGTAGGTGCTTTGTCGGTTTGAAATTCAGAAATAAACCACCTGTCAGCAAACTTATCGTAAAGAATTACAGGATCTCCATCATCCCCAGGTATGTTAGTGAATAGAGTTTTAAGATCCACCGGGCCCTTGAGTAAAGCTCCTGTTTTGCTATAGACCGAGTATGAAGAATTATATGCTTGAATATATTGTGTTGGCCCTACTGCACCATTCGGGTCATTCGGGCATGAGTTAGCATCATTTCCACCCTCCCACTTTACAAGCGGGGCGGTTATTGCCATAGTACCCATGGTAGATTGAACTACCGGGTCAGGAAGACCACCTTTGGTCTTAAAGTTAAGGTCTCTCGGACGCAAAGCCTCTCTCCTGGCTTCAAGTTTATCACGGTTCTCATCTGCCTCACGGCGGTCTTCATCGGTTTGAATCGGCATATCCCTTAACGGAATAGTTTCATAAAACCCGGTACAAGGTATATATGTTGAAGTTGATTGATTCGAATTAGCAGATTGAGCAAACAAGTTACCTGCACCTGTCAATGCCAATGCTAATAAAGTAAGTTTTTTCATAATAAAGGGATGATTTTATAAAACAAATATAGGATTTTCAGATGTCAATTCCAAATAACAACCCCCTGATTTACTAACAGCCTAAAACGGTACACCAAAACTCTGATTTTTCATTAAAATTGGAAATAGATGAAAGGCTGTATATCCGCAGACTTAACCTGAATGACTACCCAAATAACGGCTACTATAATTAGTGATTTAAACACCACCGGCGTTTTAGTCAAGATATTTTCGGTAAGGGAGTGCGTCCTTTTAGGAATAAAGTGCGTTAAGTACCCTACAACTATCAACCCAAAAACATATCTATATCCTATTATCCATTGTAATACAACATTTGGGTTAAACTGGTAGCATATCTGATGAATGACCTGCATAGCTATTGTAAATGTTTTAGCTCTAAAGAATATCCAGCAGAAACAAACAAAATTGAATGTGAACAATACCCCTAAAAAGTGAGTAAAAATGTTTTTGGGTATTTTAATAAAGGTAGTCCAAAGCTTATCTAATGCCAAAGCCACACCATGAAGGAACCCCCAAAAGACAAAGTTCCAAGATGCACCATGCCATAAGCCGCCCAGTAACATGGTTATCATCAAATTTAAATACTGGCGGAATTTGCCTTTACGGTTACCACCTAATGGTATATAAAGGTAATCTCTCAACCAGCTTGAAAGTGAGATGTGCCAGCGTCTCCAAAATTCAGTAATACTGGCCGACTGATAGGGCAAGTCGAAGTTTATGCCGAGTCTATAGCCAAGTAATAATGCAATACCAATGGCCATATCTGAATAGCCTGAGAAATCGCAATATATCTGTAAAGCATACCCCCACACTCCCATCAGGTTTTCAAACCCTGAATATAAGGTTGGCGCATCAAATACTCGGTCGACAAAGTTTACACTTATATAGTCAGATATGATGGCCTTTTTAATTAGACCGGTAATAATTAAGAACAGAGCCTGCCCTACTTCTTCTTTACTCAACGTAATCTCTTTATGTATCTGTGGTAAAAAGTTGGCCGCCCTTACAATTGGCCCTGCAACTAAGTGGGGGAAGAAACAAACGTAAAAACCAAAATCGAGAATGTTTTCAGATGGTACTAATTGCCCTCTGTAAATATCGATGGTATAGCTAAGCACCTGGAACGTATAGAACGAAATACCAACGGGTAGTATAATATTTACAGGATCTAAGTGACCGAATTGAAGGTCGTTAAATATACTGATGAAAAAGTTTGTGTACTTAAAGTAGAAAAGCAAACCCAGGTTAACAACTAAACTAACAATTAACAAAAGTGTTTTTCTTGCCTTGCCTTTTGCTGTGTATATCCATTTAGCGAGATTAAAATCAATAATAGTAGAACTGATGAGCAACAAGAAGAACATACCACCGGATTTGTAGTAAAAGAAGAGCGAGAACAATGTGAGATATAAAATGCGTGGCCTTTGCCTGTGGTAAACAAATTGGTAAAAGAAGAGCAGTACTAAGAACAAATAAATAAACAAAGCCGTATTAAAGAGCATTGGCTCTTTAGGATTGTAGGTCAATAAATGCAACAAACTATTTAGGAGTACTCTCCAATCCATCTTTTATAGCTTTTTGTAATGCATCGTAAAACAATTCTGCTTGCAGGGTGTATCCGCCACCGGTAAAATGCACATGGTCTTTCTGGCACAAATGTTTCAAATACCATTTTTGCATTGAGCCATATCCACCCATAATGTGATAGAAATCCCAAAAGGCGGCATCGTATTTAACAGCTGCATTCTTTAAGGTAGAAACAGCATCGGGCAGATCAGGATTTTTATATCGGTGTCCGCGATAGGCATCATTTGGCGAAGTAAGTAACAGGTCGGCATCGGGTGCAACGTGTTTGATGTTGGCGAGCATGGTATCTATATCATCTCCAAAATAATTGGGGTTAAAACGCTTTGCATAGGCTTCGTTAGTACCCAACGACACAATAACCAAATCAGGGTTTAAGCTTGCTAACTGCTGAATGAAATATGCAGAACGGTTAAAATCGCTATACCGTGCACCATTCGACCCAATGGTGTTATATACTAATCCCGGTTTGCCGTTACTTATAACCATACCAAATATCATAGCTTCATTTTGGCTGCTATCGGTTTGTTCGGTACACATAGTAAAAGAACTCACGGTATCTTTAAACATAATGGTATCGGCTGTAACACCATAAACCTTGCCAGTATCTTTTATTATAACAGAATCTTTCAAATCAGCAGATGTATATACAACCCAGTTATAACACCCCGGGCCTTTATCATGCAGCAATGTCATTTTTGTAAATGAATAGTCAAGTGCATCACCATTTTTAATATTCATTTTAAGCATTGAAGCTGAATCGGTAGTACGAAGCCCGAACCCTGCAATACCGGTAGGTATAGTTGATGGGGTGACCATCACACAACGCCTGCCCTTCCACTCACCTATGCCGGATGAATGATAATTACTCGGCTCATTAGATCCTGCAACATGATAAGGGAAAACAAGTCCGCGGCCACCGTTGCCGTAATCTTGCTGCAAGTGTTGACGCACCCAGCTTGTAAAAAAGTCAGCTTGCAAATGTGAATCACCGATATGTACTATCACCACATTCTTTCTTTTACCTTCTTTCAATTCTTTCAATTTGGTGAAGAATGATCTTAATGCAGTAGGGCTATACGATAATGTATCTATATCAGCATTAACAAACGGATATTTATCATAATCTCCACTTTGTGCAAAGGCCACAGCCGATACAGCTAAAAACAATAACAGTATATAGTATTTACGAACGCGCATTTTTATTGTGTGTCTGATCCCATTCATATTTCTCATAAGCATATAGCATCGAATAATAAAAGTAACTGGCAATGTAAGTTCCGCCGGCAGGTTTAAAGTGTGTATAATCTTTATTAGCCAACTGCTGGCTCGAGTTCACCATGTTTATCATACTGCTATCTGCACCCATTGCCTGAAACAAATTCCAGAATGCAGTATTGGTTTGCCTAGCCATGTTTTGTTGTACAGCCACAAACGCCGGTATTTCGGGCATGGTTTGGTAAGCATCCATTTTTTTAGCGGCCCTGTCGCTCACTGAGTTTATGAGTATTCCACAACCTGGTAATTTGCTTTTTAATGACTTGATGGTATTCACAAATCCTTTGCTGTAATAGGTATAATCAATGGTACCGGTGTGTACCACATTAATACCATATTGCAACACCGTACATTTTATATTCAAGTCGTTTTGAAACTGTGGTGTAATGCTATTATCTAACAACGATAATTGCTGGCCCGATGAGCCTCGCATATCTAGGTCATCAACATACACCCCTGTGCTGTCCTCAAAGCTTGCACCAAACACATAAAGCTTGTTGCTTGCGGCAAACGACATTTGAATAGATCGAATAGCCTTACCATTATTCAGGGTTATTATTTTTAAGCCTCCACCTTTTGCTAATGGTAAAGTAGATGTAACTCCATCTTTCCGTATTGAGACATTTGCCTCGGCATTGTTAGGGTTGCTATAGTAAAGCTTAACCACATGGAAACTATCTAAGCCCGCCATTTGCGGCACACCCTGGAAAGAAGCCCAACTAGCATTCGTGCCATCAGTATTTATTGCAGGTACAAATACTTCGCCATTTAAGCCGTATGGTATGGATGATTGGTAGTTGACAATTACAGTGTAAGGTGTCCAGTTATCTGAAAATGTTTGATGAATAGACTGACGAAAACCGGGCACAAAATTTATGATCGGCACAAACCCTACTCCTTTTCCACCAAAACGCTTTTGTAACATAGCTCGCAAATCCTGCGTAACTATATCGCCTTCAATCATTGAATCACCAAAATAAGCCAGATGAACCTTTTTCTTTTTAGCATTCATTAATGCACTATAAAAAACAGCCAGGTTATCTTGTTTCGAAACCGAATATTCTTCAATAGGCCAGTATCCCTTTTTATAACTCAACGAATCTTTATCTTTAAAATCGACGGGTGGCGGTTTTACAACAGGTTTTACAGCAATTAACTTTACAGGCTTAGGCTTTTCTTTCACCTCAACATCGGCAAACATGTTTATGGGCCTGGTGGTTATACCCAATACGGTAAATGAGCTGGGCATAAACGACAAAGCGCTTAGTACTACTGCAACTATCAGTACTATAAAGAAAGGTTCCCTAATGTGGTTTCGCAATGCTCCTCTGTATTTACAACAAAGATAATTTATGGCAAAGCACTAAACGAAATATTAGACCCAAGTAATTAACAGGGCTACTGTTAATTAAAGCAAATCAATCTACTATTTTAAAACTTAAACATGCAATAAGTTTTGGGCACAGCGAGTTACCTGCCATTCAGATACCAAAGATTTCAATTTTCATATTTTTGTAGTGTTAAATGGATTTAGATGTTATATTTGCTGCCAAATAAGTGTGTTAGTTTATATTTTACAATAACTGTCACCCATGACAGTATGTAACATAAATGAAAGGCTTAGGTAACGAGGGGGTTAAATCGGTTACAAAAAATATTTTATGATAATTAACGGCAAGGAGATGGAAATCAGGCTCAATGGAAACATATACCATTGCCCGCTTGATTTAGCCAGCGCTTTTATAGGAGGTAAGTGGAAAACAGTAGTGTTGTGGTATTTATGCGAAGGTAAAAAGCGCTTTAGTGAATTAAAGAAGGATATACCAAACATTACCGAGAAGATGCTTTCATTGCAATTGAAACAATTGGAAAAAGATGGCTTTGTATTCAGGAAGATATTTGCAGAAGTGCCACCACGTGTTGAATACTCATTAACAGAAGAAGGAAAGACATTAATTCCGACTTTACAAGCTATGTGTCTTTGGGGCAGAACAAAAGCTAAAACCCAAGGGGTTATACAAGAAGTGATACGTAAGCCTGCAAAGAAGAAAAGCAAGCGCTAGTTACCGCGCCCGTTCTCAGCTTCTTCTTTCAATAATAATTTAATTGCGGCAATTAGCTTATCAACCTCGGCCGGTATTACCCCACTATATACGCCTCTAATGCGGCCCTCCATATCAACCAACGTAAGGTTTTGTGAGTGTACAAGGTAGCCGTCAGATTCGGTTAAATAGGAATGAATGGCCAAATCCATTATTTGTTTTCTGTCTCCGGTTAAAAAATACCATTGGTAAGGTATAGCATCATGTAGCTTAGCGTATTGCAAAAGCACAGGTACCGAATCTTGTTCGGGAGTAACGGTATGCGAAATAAATTTTACTTTACTATTTCCGACAAAAGCTTGTTGTACCCTTTCCAGTTCTCCGTTCATTTGTTTGCATATGCCGGGACATGTAACAAAAAAGAAGTTGGCTACATATATTTTATTCTTAAAGGTATCGGTTGTAACTACCTGGCCAAATTGATCGATCAGTTTAAACTTGGCTATGGTATGGTATATAGTGTCTTTACTAACAGAATCTACCCGGCTAATACCTATTACAGGCAAATACCTTGCGGCACGTTTGGTGCATTGTGTAAACACAATTAACACAACGACTAATAACATTACTATTCTGATTCTTATTGATCTTTTCATGCAACTAATTTAATTAAAAAAGTCCCGCCATTAGCGGGACTTTTTCTTATACTTTAAAAATACAATTACCTGGCAATAACTAGCCTGCCACTGCAACTTAGCTTGTTAGCAGATATAGTGTAAATATAAACTCCGGTAGGTAATAAGTTTCCACCATCTCCCTTACCATCCCACATCGATTCATAATAACCCGGTGCAATGGTTCTTTGTTTCACCATTAAGGTTTTAACCTTTGCTCCGTAAATATTATAAATTACAATAGCTATGTTATTTGATGGTGCACTTAAGGTATAACCAATGTGCACTTGCTTATCGAACGGATTAGGGTAAGCCTTTGTAGAAAGAGTAGGCTCCTTAACATTGTTTACTGCCAACAAAGTATCACCCTGAAGCAGGTTAGCAATACTTATAGTATCATCACCTGCCTGGTATGGTAAATACATGTACGAATCGAACAACATTTCATTTGATGTTGATGTACCTGCAACAACCGTTTTAGGAGGGTTGTTCGGGTTATTCGGATTGCTTGTTGTATTGTCATAAGTATGTGAAGAGAAAATAGTATAACCTGCAGGAATACGAACCAGCTTAGGATATGTATAATAACCCTGCCAGCTAAAATTCCAGTTATTGATACGTACTAATGGAATGGTGTCTGTGCCTTTATACGCATAGTTAACAAGGTTAACGCCTACTTTATGGTTGTGCGGGAATGTTGCATACACAGAAACATCAATTGGGTATGGGCCGGCAGTTGCAGTAAACTTATCTACAGTATTAGCAGGTATAAGCAACTTCCAATTTTGCAAAATTGTTACATCTGTAATTTCACGTACACCTGGTGTACCAACAGGGTAAAAATAAATACGCACTTGGGTGCTATCTACTTTTCCTCCGGTACCGGCAGGGTAATGTATTTGGAACACCATATTGCTATTAGCTTTTAAACGGAAGCCTAATTTTAATGGAGCCTTACCGGGGTATACAACAGGTCCGGCACCCGGCGCATAACCGCCAATACCAACATTACTGCCAGGCATGGTATAACATGCTCCTGTCAAAGCGCTCTTGGCAGTACCACTTGTATCCATACTTAAAAGTGCATGGTGAACAATAGCAGGATTGCCAGGCACAATTTCATACGCACGAATCATACGATCTTGTGTTAAGCCGGTAGGCACCACAAAACAATCGTAAGCATCAGTAGAAGTAGCGTTACTTGTAAAAGTTGGTATCTTCAGAATAAGATCAGGTTTGCCATGCAGTTGATAGTCGTTGGTATAGGTAGGTGGCACAGGAGCCAAAGCTGTATCGCCGGCAATTGCACCCGAATCTATCCAATTAATGATCTCGTTCTTTTGGCCGGCTGTTAAAACACGCTCAGCAAAAAAGTGATTATAGGCAGTATCTGGTGGCCAAGGCGGCATAGTACCCGTAGAAATATATGACTTTATAATGTTCTTATAAGCATAGGTTTCGGTATATGTTAGCAATGGCATTGGCCCAACCCCAATAGGGTTATGGCATTGGGTGCAATTAGCATAAAATATTGGGGCAACATCTTTATATGTTGTTTGCGCTTTGGTGCTTATAAAAGAAAGCCCAATTGCAGCAATAAGAATGTACAGTTTTTTCATTGATAGACTATTTTATACAAACATATAAAATTTCTATCAATTCAAGCTACTCTATTGAACCTCTTGCCCCCAATTCAATAATATCCATATCGCGTATGTTATCGCCATCAATAATAAAGCGTAACATGGTACGCACTTTATGAAACCCCTCCCTACCTGCTGCACCCGGATTAAGGTGCAAGATATTCAAGTTCTTATCATAAATAACCTTTAGTATATGTGAGTGGCCGCAAATAAAAATGTGAGGTGGTTTTTGCAGTAAAGCAATTTTTAATGAAGCGGTATAATTAGGCGGGTATCCACCAATATGTGTCATCCAAACCTCTCTTCTCTCACAAGTAAATCGTTGATTCTTAGGGCACACCTTCCGAATTTCCGCCCCATCAATATTACCATACACAGCCCTAACCGGCTTTATACTCATTAACTTATCAAATACTTCAACAGTACCAATATCTCCTGCATGCCATATTTCATCGGCCTTTTCTGCATGTTTGCAAATGGCATCATCTATATAACCATGTGTATCAGATAAAAGAAGGACCTTTTTCAATTAAAAATTACGAATTAAGAATTACGAGACTTTAACGTGATCTGTATTTTACCTAAAATCCTACAAAGTTCTTCAGCATCCTCTAGCAAGTTTTTTGCTTCAAGGTTATTCAAATACTCGGTTGCCTCAAGCAACTTAAGCCAATAAATTGTTTCTCGGGCCTCCTTATATGAAATGCTAATTTTCGAAAAAAAATCTTTACCAGACTGACCTCCTATAGATTCTTCGATATTTGCTCCAATAGAAGTACCAGCACGCAATAATTGTTTTGACAAAACAAATTCTTTCTTTTCGATAGTAAGGTATTTGTATACTCCAACAATTCGAATTGCAAAAGCAAAACTCTTATTTTGAACAATATTATCCCCCTTCAACTCGTAATTCGTAATTTTTAATTCGTAATTTCTTGAGTTAGCTGCATTTCGTACATCTCGTAGTAATGGCCTCTTTTAGCAATCAGTTGTTCATGACTTCCGTATTCTATAACACGGCCTTTATCGAGCACCAAAATGTTATCGCACATTTTAACAGATGAGATACGATGGCTTACTATTATAGTAGTTCGGCCTAACATCAATCGGTGAATATTCAAAAGTATTTCTTGCTCGGTATTGGTATCAACAGCCGAAAGGCATTCATCGAACATGATGATGTTCGGGGCCTTTAACATAGCACGGGCAATAGATATCCGCTGTTTTTGCCCACCTGAAAGTGTGATACCCCGCTCACCTACTACCGTTTCAAAGGCCTCTGTAAACTCCATTATGTTATCGTAAATAGCGGCATCCCTCGAAGCTTTTTCAACTTTCTCTTTCAACTTTTCCTGGTCAACTCCTTTATCTGTAACCGAAAATGAGATGTTGTTTGCTATTGAATCTGAAAAAAGAAAAACCTCTTGGGGTACATATCCTATCTGCCTGCGTAATGGCGACAAAGGAATGTCTTTTATATTCTTATCGTCAATCTTTATTTCTCCGGCGCTAACATCATACATTCTGCATATAAGCTGTGTAATGGTTGATTTGCCACTACCAGTTTTACCAACAATACCCAGCGACTGTGCCTGTTTTATTTTAAAGGAAACATCATCAATTGCTTTTATGCCAGAATCGGGGTAAATAAATGTTACATGGTCAAATTCAATATCGCCATGAACCGTAAACTCTTCATTACTTGATGATGCAATGGATGGCTCGGTATTCAAAAATTCGTTGATACGGGTTTGAGAAGCAGCTGCACGTTGGGTAAGTGAAGTTATCCAACCCAAACTGGCAATTGGCATAGTTAAGTTCGATACGAAGAGCATGTACTTAGCTATTTCACCCACCGTTAAGGTGCCATTAATAATATCGTGCCCGCCAATATAAAGTATTATAATGGTGCTAAGGCCAACCAATACAAGCATAGCAGGCTGAAACAATGAATCGACAATGGCCAGGTTCATATTTCGTTGCTTATACTCCTCACATTCTTTATCGTAGTCCTCCACAAGCTTACTTTCAAGCCCGTATGATTTAATTACACGAATACCTGAAAATGTTTCCTGCGCCTTACTGAATAATATTGAAAGCTGGCGCTGTACATTGGTGCTCTTCTTATTTATCAAGCTGCTGATATAATAGATGGATATATACAGTAAAGGCATAGGCGCTAATACCCATAGTGTAAGTTTTATATTGGTCTGTAACATTACAATAAGTGTAAATGTTACTAACGATATTGTATTGGTAGTGTACATAATAGCCGGGCCTAAATACATACGCACACGGCTAACATCTTCACTAATACGGTTCATCAAATCGCCGGTGTTATTGCGCCTATAAAAAGCGGTATCAAGTTTCTGGTAATGTTCGAAAACCTCGTTCTTAAGGTCATACTCAATAAGGCGAGATGTAACAATGATAGTTTGGCGTGTAAGGAACAGAAAGATACCGCTCAATAAGGTCATCCCCAATATGATAAGCACGTAATATTCAAGGCGATGCAACACCTCGTCGGGTGGCGATGCATGATTAACACCAGACTGGGTAGCGTTCTTTACAATATCAACAGCATAGTCAATTCCCCTGCCTACATAAGGTAACGAATACACTTTAAAGGCCGCGTAAAGTATAACGAACAGCAGGCCTGCTACCAAGCGTCCGCGGTATTGAAAAAGGTACTTATTTAAATATAAAAGTGACTTCAATTTGTCTGTAATTTAAGGCAATTAATCATCCCGAAAGTGGCTTCAAACCACTATTTTTTCTTTTTTTGGGCGGGTGCAAAAATTAATATAACTTTGTCCCGCTCTTAATACCTGTTAACTAAAACAGAATGCAAAATTAACTATATTCCACAGAATAAAATTAATTGTCATGATAGAAACTAAAGAGATCAAAAAAACAGCTGAGATGAACGACAACGGAATTACAACCCAAATGTTCAAGTATGATCATGAAGAAGTTCTCTTCTGCAATGATAATGCTACAGGATTAAAAGCAATTATTGCTATACACAACACCGTGCTGGGCCCTAGCCTTGGCGGTTGCCGTATATGGAAATACAATAACGAACAGGAAGCTATACATGATGTATTGCGCCTTTCGCGGGGTATGACCTACAAAGCTTCGGTAGCAGGCCTGAACTTAGGTGGTGGCAAGTCAGTTATTATTGGCGATGCCAAAACCATTAAGTCAGAAGCCTTTATGAGGCGCTTTGGACGTTTTGTAGATGACCTTGGTGGAAAATATATTACTGCGGAAGATGTTGGTTCTACCAGCCGCGATATGGAATACATACATATGGAAACCAAACACGTTACCGGTATACCTGAATCGATGGGTGGTAGCGGCGATCCTTCACCTGTTACTGCATATGGTGTATTATTAGGTATGAAAGCTGCTGCCAACGAACGCTGGGGCAACGATAGCCTGAAAGGCAAAAAAGTATCGGTACAAGGTATTGGCAATGTTGGCGAACACTTGGTTAAACATTTAACTGATGAAGGCGCTAAGGTTTACATTACCGATATTAACCAGGAAAAACTGAAAGAAGTAGCGGCTAAATACAAAGCGGAAGTTGTTGCATTAGATGCTATATATGACTTAGACGTAGATATTTACGCTCCTTGCGCTTTGGGTGCAACTGTAAACAACGACACCCTAGCCAAGCTTAAATGTTCCATCATTGCAGGTTCGGCAAACAACCAGTTGGCTGACGAAAAAGTACAAGGCGAAGCTTTAGTTAAGAAAGGAATTATATACGCACCTGATTTTGTAATTAACTCAGGCGGACTTATTAACGTATACGCCGAATTAGGCGGAGCGTACAACAAGGTTCGTGCTATGCAGCATGCCGATAAGATATACGATATTACCAAATCGATATTTACATTAGCAAAAGCTGAAAACATACCAACCTATCTTGCCGCTAACAAAGTTGCTGAAAAGCGCATTGAAGCAATTGGCAGGGTAAAAATGAATCATTGATTATTATAAACGCTACAGGGCATTAGTTAAAACGTTCTTTCTTTATGCTTAACAGACGCTATTTGCGCATCAAGGTACTGCAAACTCTCTATTCATTCTTCCAGGATGACCAGAAGAACATGAATATACGCGAGCGAGAGCTGCTTACCAGTATTGACAAAATATACGAACTATACATATACTTATTCCTTCTTTTAAAAGAGATACGAAACAGTAACGAAAGGCTTACTGAGGAAAGAAAAAAGAAAAGGCTACCTACTTCGGAAGACCTGAACCCTAACCTTAAGTTTTTAAACAACAGGGTTTTAATGGCTATTCAAAACTCTACCGAACTGGCCAGAGAAAAGAGCGCCCGTAAAATTGGCTGGGATGTTGAGGAAGACGGACTGATTAAAAAACTTTTCCAAACCATTGTTGCCTCGCCTGAGTATATTAAATACATGGCAAGCGAAGAAAATTCACTTGAAGAGGATAAGCAACTTATAGTTACGCTTTACAAAAAATACATTTCAGAAAATGACTCTTTAAAACAGCATTTAACTGAAAAGAGCTTGCATTGGGCCAGCGATTATATGCTTGCCAATATTTCGCTTATTAAAACCATTGAGACCATTAAAGATGGTGCTGAAGTAGAATTAATGCCATTATACAAAGCTGAAGAAGACAGGGACTTTATGCTGGAACTTTTCAGAAAGACCATATTAGAAGATTCGCAAAACATGGCACTTATTGAAGAAAAGATTGCCAATTGGGAGCCTGAACGTATTGCAGCAATGGATCTGCTACTTATGAAAATGGCTATTACCGAAGTAATGAACTTCTCGGGCATACCGGTAAAAGTTACCCTGAACGAATACATTGAAATATCAAAACTATTCAGCTCACCTAAGAGCAATACCTTTATCAACGGTATATTAGATGCTATTGTAAAGGACCTGCGTAGCCAGAATAAGGTGCTTAAGGTGGGCAGAGGGTTGATTGAATAAATTAAACTCAATCGCACAAAATAAAAAAGGAGCATATTTCTATGCTCCTTTTTTATTTAATGTATCACCTACTCTATTGAATAACAACCTTGTTATATAGTATAGATTTATCTGATATAGTCTTCAGGAAGTAAACTCCCTTAGCCAATGATGACAAGTCGAGTTGCTTGGTAAAGCTTGCAGGCACTTCGTTATAGGTGTTAGTCATAACCGCCTGGCCTAATTCATTTACCACTGATAACGATACCGACTTAGAGCCTTTATCTTGTACTAAAGTGAATGTAAACACACCTGTACTAGGGTTAGGGAACACTGTCAGCTGGCCAGAAGTATTAACTACAGGAGAAATACCGGCAGTGTTCAGTGTAACGTTACCTGTATTCGATTTTGCCGCATTATAGTTAATTGTAAATGGTCTTAAACCTATTGGCATACATGGGTCCGGGTTAATAACCTGCATTCTGTAATACAAATTAGTTGCTAACGGTGGCTTAAAATCGGTATAAGTAAATATATTATTAGGTATACTGTCTATCAGTGTTAAGCTGGTCGAGTTGGTATCACGGTAAACATAATAACTGTAGAATGTAAACCCTTCATAATTATCCCATATCAAATTTACAGTACCACCCACTCCCTTGTTAACTGTAAGGTGCATGGTTTTATGATCAGGACTCAAGGCCGATTCGTTACCACAAGAGTCAACTTCTGATAGCTTGTATCTCCAGCTCCTGGTTTGAGGGTTGGAGAGTGTATCAATAAAGACACTCTTCTTAGGATACGGCACATTACCAATTTTTTGGTATACGCCTGCCTGGGTAGTTTCTTTATAAATATTATATGAAGCTATACCGCTGCTTTGGTATTTATTCCAAATAACCATATTCTTCTGCGTTGCACTGTCAACTGTTACCATACAGATTGGCGCTACAGGTGGCGGCACTTCAAAAATAGTGGTATCAGCAACACCTACACAACCTAAATGGTCGGTTACTTTAAGGTTATATTTACCTGCAGGTATTTGGCTTATAGATGTGCTTGTTTTACCTGTTGACCATAAATAGTTATATGGTGCAGTACCGCCAGTTACGTTTTCAGTAAGCGTAACACCACCACTATTACAACTTGCACTACCGGTTATAAGAATAGCTGGTACAGGTCCGTTAATGTTACTTATACTAACCTGATCAGAATCTATTCTACATCCATTATGATCCAAAATAGTAACATAATAAGCTCCTGCATTAACAGTAGCTATACTGTCTGAGGTGCGGCCATTGTTCCACAAATAACTATATGGTGGTACTCCACCGTTTACGGTTACAGTTGCTGCTCCGTCAGGTACTCCACAATCTGCTTTTACTATAGATTTTGATAATACCAATGGTGTTGGCTGGCTTATGGTAAAGTTACCTAATGCAGAACAGCCATTGGCGTCTGATACAGTTACCTGGTAAGGTCCTGCTGCAAGTCCACTAATGTTTTGTGTTGTTGCTCCGTTCGACCATACAAAAGTATATGGCACTGCACCTCCGTTTACTCCAATGGTAATTGCACCGGTAGTTTGTCCGTTACAATTAACATTAACTACAGCATTAGCCGTTATTGACGGTCCGTTTTGGTTACTAATATCAGCTGACCCCACTGCAGTACAATGATTAACATCAGTAATAGTTACTATATAAGTACCCAATGTTAAATTGTTAGCCGCATATGTAGTGTCTCCATTACTCCATGAATAACGATATGGTGGTGTTCCATAGGCAACAGTAGCATATGCCGAACCTGTTGCGTTACCACAAGTACTTTCGTTAGTAGATACGCTTAAAATTGGTGCAGTAGAAGATGCAATATCAATAGATGAGTAACTAGAACAGTGGCTTGCATCACTTACAGTAATAATATATGTACCCGGAGAAAGTGAGCCAATGCTATCGGTGGTGTTTACCGGTACTGTGCTCCAGGAATACTGATAAGGTGGTGTTCCACTTGTAGCTCCTACCTTAACAGAACCGTTATTTAAAGCACAAGTAGTATTAATTGTTAAAGGTGTTAATATTACCTTATTGTTTATTTTAATTGTAATACTGTCTTTGCTGGTACAACCATTAGCACCGAAGCCTGTTACCGTGTATGTACCACTCGTGGTAGGAACAAAAGATATTCCGTTCACAACTCCACCACTCCAGCTATAAGATGAAGCACCTTTACCTATTAGCGCTACCGAGTTACCCTGGCATACAGAAGTAGACGGAATGGCTGAATCACCCATTACAGGTATAGGGTTAACAGTTACACCTACAATTGCCGTATTGGTACAACCAACCGCACTAGTACCGGTTACTGTGTACGTACCTGATGTAGCCGGAGTAAATGCAACTCCGTTGGTTACACCACCTGTCCATGTATAGGTAGAACCGCCGTTACCATTAAGTGTAACTTTACTACCCTGACAAACTTGTTGTGGGTTAACAGAACCTGAAATGGAAGGAAGGTTATTTACCACAATTGGTATTTGGGTAGAACCCTCGCAGCCATTCGCATCAATACCGGTTACTTCATATATGTTTGATGAAGCAGGATTAAATGCAACTCCGTTAGTTACGCCATTACTCCATGAATAACTTACTGCACCAAGACCGGTTAACGTTACACTACCGCCCTGGCAAATACTATCCTTAGGGCTGGCAGATGCAGTTATAACAGGAAGTGTATTTACAGTAATATGAATAGTATCACTTACCGAACATCCATCTGATATTGAAGAAACCGTATAAGTAGCAGAACTTAACGGACGGAAAGGCACTCCATCATTTATTCCCGAACTCCAGGAGTATGTGCTGCCTCCTCCACCGTATAATGTTATTTGTCCGCCTCGGCACAGTGTGCTCGAAGGGTATGCATTAGCCGAAATTGGCAAAGGTGTATTTACATAAACCGTTTGTGTTACACTATTGCTACATGCAGTAGTAGTGTTAGTACCTGTTACCTGATAGGTAAGTGAACTGGTAGGGGTAATATTATAAATTGCTGTTGCAGGGCCGCCTGTCCATTGGTAGGTGTCAGCACCACTTGCAATTAATGCTGTCGAACTGCCGTTACAAATTGTATTCTGACCACTTATATAAACATTAGGTAATGGGTTTACCACCACCACTTGCGAAACAGTATCACTGCATCCGGTGGTCGAACTGAATCCATTTACTACATAAGTGGTAGTATATTGAGGGCTTATACTATATGTTTGAGATGCTGGTCCTGTTGGACCTGCCCATTGGTAAGTATCGGCGCCATTTGCAGTAAGTGAGGTTACTGTACCCTGACATACTGAGGTAGGCCCTGTAATGGTAACTACAGGTAATGAATTAACCATAATATACGTAGTAGCAATATTTGAACAACCTGTTGAAATACTGATACCTGTAACCGTATATATAGTATTAGTTAATGGAGCTACCTGATAACCATCTGAATTTGGACCACCTGACCATTGATAAACATCTGCCCCAACACCAAATAAATTAATACTTGAGCCGGCGCAAACCGTAGATGGCCCGCTTATAGAAACAGGCGGTAATGGTGATACATTAACTGTTATGTATTGATTAGATTTACAACCTCCATTATTTCCGGTTACCGTATATGTAGTAGTAACACCCGGATAAATGGTTTGAACAGAATCTGTAGGATCACCGAAAGATCCACCAGGTGCCCACATATAGGACTGAGCACCGCTTACCTGTAAATTTGATGCATTACCGGCACACACTACTGTATTACCATTAACTACAAGAGCAGGGTTATTATTCGATCTAACGTTCGAATCGGCAGTAATGCTTTGGCACCCATTTTGGTCAGTCACAGTCACAGCATATTCGCTTGAGTATTTTGCTATAACAGTGTCAGTTGTACCATCGTTACTCCAATTATATGTAAACGGGCCGCTACCTATTGCTATTGCACGAAGTGTATCGGCACTACCTGAACAGATATTTAAACCGCTCATTACATTACCCACAATACTAACAGTAGGAGATGTATATACATCAATTGTAATCGTTCCCGGGGTAGGAATACAACCATTAGCATCTGCATTCTCTGAAAGCGTATAAGTAGTTGTTACACTTGGGGTAGCATTACCCGCATATGGGGAGCCTACAGACCCAACTGATGGAGTCCATGTATAAGAACCGCCTCCGTTACCTGTTGATGTTGCAAACAACATATCAGTAGTTCCCGGGCAAATAGGATTAGACCCAAAATTAGTTAGAACGATAGAACCCGGATTATCAACTATAACATAGGTATTCGCGGTATCTGAGTGGCAACCTATTCCATCTACAACGGTAAGGTTGTACATAGTATTATTAAGTGGAATTATAAAAAGTGAATCTGTAGCAACTGCACCATTCCAATAAAATGAATACGGACCAACCGTTCCACCTGTTTCTACACCAACCAGCGTATCGCCAATACCATAGCACATAGTAGTTCTGCCAGTAAGGCTAACCGTCATTGCGGTAGAGCAAACACCTATTTCACGAATCTCGTTATTGCTTGCATCTGCTATATAAACATCACCTGTAGCGTCTACAACCAGGCCATGCGGAGAACCAAACTGCGCCGTAAGCGTTGTGCCGTTCGTTGCTCCTGAACCACTAAAACCAGCATAAGTAGAAACCGCTGAGGTTCCAAGATATATTCTGCGTATGGAATTATTACCCATATCACTCACATACAAATTACTGCTTCCATCAAATGCTATTCCATATGGTTGATTAAAACTTGCGCCGGTACCATTACCATTATTCGAACCCGGTGTAGTAGACCCATAAACGGTAACTGTATTACCTGTTGATGGTGTAACCTGGCGTATTTCATTATTACCAGCATCGGCTACATATAGGTACCCCCCGGCATAAGCAATACCAGATGGGGTTAAAAATTGCGCAGCAGCGCCTGTTCCATCGGTAGAGCCGGCAGTAGGAGAACCCGCAACCGTAGTGACTGCACCAGTAGAAATAACAAGCTCACGTATTTCGTTGTTACCTGCGTCTGTTACATATAGGTTACCTGCTCCATCTGTAGCAATAGCATTTGGGTTATGGAATGTTGCATTAGTAGATGGCCCGTCAGAAAAACCTGCAGTACCATTACCCGCAATTGTATTTACTGTACCTCCGGGTAAACCAACCTTACGTATTTCATTATTATTATAGTCGGCAACATACAGAGCAGATGTAGCTGCATCATACACGATACCATATGGAGCATTAAAACTCGCGCCTATAGCTGTTCCATCGGTATTACCAGGTGATCCGGAACCTGCAAGTGTGGTAACTGCACCAGTGCTAATATTAATTTGGCGTATTAGGTTATTAGAAGCATCCGCCACATATAAATTAGTACCGTCAGTTGCCACCCCGGTCGGCAGCCAAAAACCAGCAGCAGCTCCTGTTCCGTTTGCCGAGCCTGGAGTAGTTGAGCCCGCTAATGTTGTAACAGACTGTGCCTTGGTTAATGAAAAGGCTAAAACAAATAATGATGCAACAAGTGTAATTTTCTTCATGTATTAGTATTTTTTAATTAATTGTAGTCAAGGGCTAATCAGTCCTTTTCAAGAGCATTTCCTCCCCCGCAATAATTCTCCCCAAAATTAATCTTATCCTCTTTAATACCAAGAAAAATCTTGTCAGCAATAATCAACAAACACAAACCGACTGGCAAGCAGTTGCTTACGCCCACATACACCCTCAAGCCCTGTAAACAAAGCATTGTTAATATCACTTCATAATTTCTTCTCGCACATCTTCTTAAAATAATTCTATTGGTATAACTTCGCATTCCTTTTGAATTTTTAGAGGAGAAAAGCTACAGGAAAGACATTATTTATGGAATTTTCGCACTTACACGTACATACTAAATACTCGCTGTTAGACGGCGCTTCACAGGTTTCGGGCCTTATGAAAAAGGTGAAGGAAAACGGCATGAAATCTGTCGCTATTACAGATCACGGTAATATGCTCGGCGTACCCGAATTTGTGGCTGAGGCCGATAAAATGGGCATTATACCCATAGTTGGTTGTGAGTTTTATATGGCGCCGCGTAGCCGCTTCGACAAGGCAAAAAGCGATAGCGATGATGAAAAGAATTACTACCATCAGTTACTTCTTGCCAAGAACCCGATAGGTTATAAAAATCTATCAAGGTTATGTTCATTAGGTTTTATTGAAGGCTACTATTACAAACCACGTATTGATAAGGAACTACTTAAGCAATACAAAGAAGGCTTAATAGCAACCACATCGTGCCTGGCCAGTGAAATAAGCCGCACCATTATGAGCAAAGGTGAGGCCGAAGCTGAAAAGGTGTTTAAAGAATATCTCGATATTTTTGGCGAGGACTATTATATAGAATTACAAAGGCACGGCATTAACGAACAAAACATTTGCAACGAAATATTAGTTAAGTGGAGCAAAAAGTACAACGTTAAAATTATAGCCACTAACGATGTGCATTATGTAGATGTGGCCGATGCTGAAGCACAGGATATTTTATTGTGCATACAAACCGGCAAGGACTTTGATGACCCGCGCCGTATGCGTTTTGATAACGATCAGTTCTTTTTGAAGACCCAGGATGAGATGAGCAAGATATTTGCCGACATGCCTGAAGCGCTTGATAATACGGGAGAAATAGTATCGAAGATTGAGCCCATTAAATTAAAACGCGACGTATTATTACCTATATACAAGCTACCTGAAGGCTTTACCGATGCTGATGCATACTTAAGCCACTTAACATATACAGGTGCACAACGGCTTTACAAAGAGATAAACGACGAGGTCCGCACACGTATTGAATTTGAGTTAGGGGTAATTAAAAAGATGGGCTTTGCAGGTTACTTCCTTATTGTGCAGGATTTTATTGCAGCAGCAAAAAGGCTCGGCGTATGGGTTGGTCCGGGCCGGGGCTCGGCAGCCAGTTCTATTATTGCATATTGCACTGGTATTACTAATATCGACCCTATAGGCTATAACCTACTCTTTGAGCGCTTCTTAAACCCGGAGCGTATATCAATGCCCGATATAGACATTGACTTTGATGATAAGGGCCGAGATAAGGTTATTAAATATGTTATTGAAAAATACGGAAAAGAACGTGTAGGGCAAATTGTAACCATCGGCACCATGGCTGCCAAATCGGCTATTAAAGATGTGGCACGTACATTAAAAGTTCCGCTTGCTGATGCTATACGCTTAACCAAGCTTGTTCCTTTTGGCGCTGATACATTAGAAGATGCTATTGGCCAGGTAAAGGAATTATCGGAGATAAAGAAAGACCTGAACAATCCTTTATCGAAGACCCTGAACCTGGCAATGATATTGGATGGTACGGCCCGCCAAACGGGTATACATGCTGCGGGTGTTATTATTGCACCTGACGACCTGATCAATTACCTGCCGGTTTTCAAATCAAAGGATTCTGATCTGCTTGTTACCCAATATGAGGGCAAGTATGTAGAATCGGTTGGTATGTTGAAGATGGACTTTTTAGGCCTGAAGACACTAACCATTATGAAAGATGCTATTGCCCTTATTAAAAAGAGCAAAGGCATTGATATAGATATTGACAACATTCCGCTGGATGATAAAAAGACCTACGAAATGTTCCAGCGTGGTGAAATGGTCGGCATATTCCAGTTTGAGTCGCAGGGAATGCAACAATATATGAAGGAGTTAAAACCTACAAATATTGAAGACCTTATTGCAATGAACGCCTTGTACCGTCCGGGGCCAATGGATGATATACCGGCGTATATTGCACGTAAGAACGGAAAAGAAAAACCGAACTACTACCATCCGCTTGCTGAAACCATACTTAAACCAACCTTTGGTGTTATAGTTTACCAGGAACAGGTGATGTTAATATCGCAGGTGATGGCTGACTTTACCAAGGGTCAGGCCGACGTATTGCGCAAAGCAATGGGTAAAAAAGATATGGTTTTGCTGGATAAGCAGAAATCTGTATTTGTAGAAGGCGCAGTAAAGAAAGGTGTTCCGCAAGAAACTGCAACCGAGCTGTTCGATAAGATGGCCAAGTTTGGCGGGTACGGATTTAACCGTGCGCACGCTGCTGCATATTCAGTACTTGCATACCAAACCGCGTACCTCAAGGCCAATTTCACAGCAGAGTTTATGGCATCGGTACTTACCAACTCAATGGGTGAAATTGACAAGCTTACCTTTTTTATTGATGAGTGTAAGAAAATGGGCTTAACCGTACTTGGGCCCGATATTAATAAGAGCGAACACAGCTTTGCAGTTACCGATAAGGGTGAAGTAAGCTTTGGTTTAGGAGCGGTGAAAGGCGTTGGTGAAGCTGCCGTAGGTAGTATTGTTGAAGAGCGGGAAAAGAATGGCCATTTTACAGATATATATGATATAATGAGCCGCATCAACTTGCGCTCGGCCAATAAAAAGACATTTGAAAGCCTTATTATGGCTGGTGCGTTCGATGCATTTGGATACACACGTGCACAATATTTTGCATCGGAAAACAACAAAGAGACTTTCCTTGAAACATTGATAAAGTATGGTAACGGTTACCAGGGAGCTTCGGGTGCGAACACCAATTCATTGTTTGGTGAAATGACCAACGATTCAATACCGAAACCTAAAGCACCGCTATGCCCGCCATGGAGCCGCATCGAGCTTATCAATAAAGAAAAAGACGTAGCAGGTTTTTATATTTCAGGCCACCCACTCGATGATTTTAAATTTGACCTGAATAACTTCTGTACATATAAGATAGAACAACTGGAAGGCCTGCCAGATACTAAAGGCAAGGAATTTACCTTTGCCGGCTTAGTAATTGGCGCCGAAAACCGCACTGCCCAAAACGGCAACTTATGGGGTCTTTTAACTATTGAAGACTTTACAGGAAGCATACAATTGCGATTGTTTAAAGACGATTATTTAAAGTGGAGACATTTCTTTGTTCCCGGTACTTTCCTATATATAAAGGCTAAAACCATGCCTAACTACAAGAACCCGGAGCAAACAGAAATAAAGACAACCCAGATTATGTTATTGACTGAAGTACGTGATAAAATGGCTAAATCACTTACACTTAAAATACCATTGAATAATGTATCGGAGGATATGGTTAAAAGTATTTATACGGTTACCAATACCTACCCCGGCAATTGTAACTTAAAAATAACACTCATAGATTCTGACGAAAACATGAGTGTTGAAATGATATCTAAAAAGGTAAAGCTTAATTTGAGCAACGAACTTATCCGCGACTTGGATACTATGGATAATTTGAGCTATAAGTTGAATTAGAATTCTATACTTAATTAAGCCGGTTAGTTATACATTTATTTTTACCATACACCGGCAATCTGTATCATTAATATAGCACTCAAGGCAATATCCATCTGTATCAATCTTAGGATTTGATAATAGCTCCTTGAAAGCGTTAGTGATTAACATTGCATTTCGTTTATACTCTTTAACATCACTATATATATAAACACCTCGTTTTATTGTAAAGGCCTCCAATTTGTGTTTAGCCAATTCCCCTTCCTTTAGCTCTTCAGCAGCTGCTCTATAAATAATAGCGCCAGACTTATCAGGTGCCGAAATGCCGTAGAATTTCCTGGCAGGGTCAAACGGAATTAAGCTTCGAAGTGTATTGTGTGCTTCTTGTATACCAGCAGGGAAAGACTTAGCTTTCACACAAAACACGGTAATATCCTTATTAATTGTTACTGTATTCATTTTGCTTCGTTAAAATTCCAATTTAAATATACGAAATCAATAGCATATTAACGGAACAATAACTCTTCAAAAAACAGGCATATAAGAAGGTAAACTATAAGTTGAATTAATTTACAGTTTTCTTTTTTCTGATATAGGTTAAATCGTAAGCAGTAGTCCAGGTTTTACCGGCATCATCTGATGTTTCATTTAGTTGGCGAACCTTGTTTGGCCCCTCGTTAAAAAATGTAAAACGCCCTTTTATTTTACTACCGTTTTTGCCTGAATCTTCAAAATCAAAATGCATAGCGCTGTCGTGATAGGTACCATTCGTAAAAATGTGCTCTCCGCCCCCTTCAGCACCTACCCAAACTTGTTCCCACTTACCGCTTGCTTTATCAATAAAATTCATGCTTTTGCCGCTATAAGGTTGTGACGCCGAGGTCCAGTTTTCGAGTATCATACATCCGCCTGAAGCTATTTGTATTACGCTATGCCCTGCAAGCATATTGGTTCCGGTTTGATACGCATCCCACTCACCTACCCAAAAATCGAACTGACGAGCTTTCGGGTCTATACTGCAAGGATAAGCTGCTGCATATGCTTTTTCTCTTAATTGCTTAAACTCAGTATCTGCTTTAAATGATTTGAACTCTTTTAGCGTATCCATTTCATTAAACAGCACATATCCCGATTCTACAGCCTTTTTCAAATACACAATCATTTCGGTTCTGTTGTTCTTTAAAGCAAATAACCTTGCCATTTTAGAATACAATACCGGTTTTAGTGCAGCACTCGGCATAAGTGAATCAGACTTGATATAGGAGCGGTTAGCATTATCGTACTGGCCAAGTTTATAATAAGCAAACCCTAACCTGTACCATACCAACGGGCTTTTATCGAGATTGGCTGTTTGTTTAATATCAGCTTTATAAGCAGTTATGGCCTTCGCCCACTTTCCTGCTCCATAAAGTGAATCGCCCCTATGCGAACCAGTGGTTTGCGAAAAACAAAAAGAATGGACACAAACAACAAATGCTAGTATTATACTCTTATTCATGGCTTTAAATTAAGATATTGCAAAGGAATAAAGAAAATGTTACGCTGTATTGTAAAAAAACGAAACAGGACTATACACTTCCCCACTTTGTTACTAGATCGTTCAGTGAATGATTTGCGTTCAGGTATTTTTCAGGGCTAAGCCCGCTAAACAGTTTGAATTCTTTTATAAAATGAGCCTGGTCGTAATACCCTTGCTTGAATACAACATCCTGTGTGTTACCCTTCTTTAATTGAGCTAATGACCGTTGAAAGCGATTTATTTTATTAAAATATTTTGGACTTATTCCTAATGCACTCTTGAAACGCTGCTCTAATCTTCGGTGAGAAATAGAATAACAATTAGCAATATCTGAAACAGATACAAAAGGATTCCGCTGCATTTCTATAGCACTTTGCATAACAAGTTTATCTACTTTATCTTCTGCTATTCTCTTCAACAGATAATCTTCTACCAACGATATCATTTCATTGCAATTAATAGCTTCACGCAAACGTTCATATAACCATTTAATATCTGGCCCAACTATATCAACGGCGTCTACCTGCATATCTCTTATCTCTGTCGTTGGCACATGGGTAAATGCATTAAATCCCCAGGGGTAAAAACATATTCCCATCATTTTTACATATCCCTTTCGTTTAACAAAGTAATGCTCTGAGGTTCGGTTTACAACATAACTTTCCGCTTGCACTCTTTCTTTTCCATTACCAGAGATACTTTGTAACGATTTACCTGCAAGGTTAAAATTAACCTCCACACAGCCATCGGGCGTTACGCGTTGCAATGAAGCATTTTGGTAATTGCCGTCATGCTCTAAAAAGTAAAAATACTTTATGTATTTACTTAACCCTGCCGATGGATTGTATTTCTGATAGGTGATCATCAGAAATAAATATAGTTATTTTAATATCAACGACCACATTACTCTTCAAAATTCAAATTAGTGGGTTCATCATTATACTCTCTTTGAACAAAGCTACTTGTTGTTTTGGTTGAGTCAGGAACAATTTCAAACGCAATATTATCGAACCAAATTTGGCCGGTACCGGAAAGCAATGCACCAAAGGCAATATTTGTTGCAGCTTTAGGAACATCAAGTATAACATCATATTTTTTCCAATCGGTCGTTCCGCTAATTCCCCTGTCTTGCATATTATCAAATGACAGTGTAGTATAGCGTCCGTCAACTCTAACCCATAACCCTGCCCATTCCTTTACATCTTTTGATTTTACATATCCCGACATGTGTATTCTTTTACCACGATATTTACCCGGTTTACAATCCTGCATTAAAGTACCGAAGCCATTAATTTCATCATAAATCGATTTTATGGTGGCACAATTTTTACCATCCTCGGCTATTTGTTTGTCCACATACATATCATATTTACTTGGGACATCGCCCGCCTTAATCCATCCTTTAGGTAGTTTTGAATCCGTCACCGAAAGGGCTACAAAAAGGAATAGTCCATAACTGAAAACGTTTGTCTTTTTCATAGTGTGTTTTCTTTTATAATGCTAAAGGGTACAAAAAGATACAGTGTCATTTTAAAATTCACCTCAATGAAACTTTATTTCGTTATTAATTCCGTATCTAAAGTGTTTAGAAATAGGCTTTGCCAGAAAAGTATATATTTGTAGTATATCATTTACCGCATGAAACACCAAAGATTTGCCTTCACTGCCGGAACTCTAGCTTTTTCAGTTTTTGCCTTATTTATGGCTTGTAAAAAGGACACTCCTGCGACAAACAATACAACCACTACAATAGGCCCTCAACTGGTATTTGTATTTAAGTTCGATTCGACCCAGGTAAGGTTAAATAACTTTGGGCAAGTGGCTACCATGCCTGCAGGACATTCAGGTTTATCACCGGTATTTAATGCCATGAGTTCACACTATATTGAGTTAGCACAAAACTCAACAACCCAATTAGGTGCAGGCGATGTATTATACCGCGCACCAGAAGTTGGCAGCGGTAGCAACTTAGCTATTGATTTCAGTAAATGCACCGCAGTTGGCCAAGGCCAGGTATTTTTCTCATGCCCTATAAGTAGTGTTACTCCTGGTTCTTACCAATGGCTACGTGTATCGTTGGCATACCAAAACTACAATATCAAGTGGACAGATACCACGTACAACATTCACAATGCATGGGGTACTATAGCATCGTTCATTGGGTTTAACACATACATCACTTCTTATAAAATAAAGGATAGCACAGTACACGTAAACGGCAACAGGGCACAAGGCTACTGGGGCTTCGAAGATCAGTATGGTGTTGTTACCGGACAAAGCGCAGGCACTACTACAGTACCTAACCCAATTGCATCTACCTCTCCTATTCCGGCAGGGTCTTGCGTGGTAACAGGCCAATTTGTGAATTCATCAATGGCGCTATCTCCATTTACCATTAGTGGCACCGAAACAACTAACGATACTATTGTTGTTTCTCTCTCTACCAACAAAAGCTTTGAATGGAAAGACGCTAATGGCAACGGCCTTTATGAGCCACTAAGCGGCGATACCGTTACCGATATGGGCGTTCGAGGTTTGATTCCAATTATTAAGTAAAACTTATTTATTCAGCTTAGCCGGTTCTTTATACCGAGCTATGTTTTGTGCAGGTAAGCCTCCTGCTATATCGAACTTACCCGCTATATACAGTTCTCCTTTGTACTCTACCATAGCATTAACACTGATATTTGCGAATAAGGTATCGTAGTATATTACACCACGTTTATTCGGAGTGTTGTCAACATATATTACCAAGTTACTTGGTGTAGTGGGGCATTTTGTTTCAAGTGCAATGTTGCTTAAGTTAACTCCTCCGCCCACAGCTTGCCAATCGACTTCATTTAACACGGCTAAGCATCCTGCATATTCATTACCAACTCTGGCAAACTGTCCACCTGCATATAATTTGCCATTATATAAAGCCAATGATTTTATTTGCCCCTTAAGGCCAGTTCCGGGAGTACTCCATATCTTACCATTCCATTTCATAATATGTGAAGCGCTGTTGCTTGCAACATCATCACCCCCTGTATATAATTCATCATTGTATTGCAACATGGTATTAATTTCGAACCTGAAAGGCTTACGTATTAAAGTCCACCCATGTTTCGCCATCACTATCAGGTTACTATCTCCACTTATTTTTCCGCCGCCATATAAATTACCATTATAGCTACATAAGCTTTTAATTTCCCAGTCCTTATCCGGATTACCTAAACTGTCCCATTCTGATCCATCCCAGCTGCCAATAGTATGGGTAGTTCTCTCATCAGTCGAATCGTTAAACCCGGTTGCATAAAGCCTATTATTATAAGTGGTCATAGCAATAACATCTGCAAGTGTATCTACATCACTCCAGTTAGTGCCATTCCACTTAGCTATACAACTATATGGCTTCCCTCCGGCACTGTCAAAAAATCCTCCGGCATATAATTCATTGTGATAAACTGTAAGCGCTTTAACATTACCCGTTATACCTTTGCCAACCGAATGCCAGCTATAACCATCCCACATAGCAATGCCGCTTACGGGAGCACCTCCGGCGCTATCAATTCTGCCACCTGCATACAAATTGCCATTATAAACTGCTAAGGCATTAACGGTGCCGCTTAAGCCTGACCCAACCGAGCCCCAACCCAAGGCAGGTTTCAATTGTCTATTAGTAATTTCAACAGATTGCCTGTTCAGATTTTTGCATGCCAATCCAAGCAAAACAACACATATTATGAGTAAGTTCCTCAGAGACAGAATCATAAACACAAAGCTAACAGATAAATTAAACTATGTATAAATGATTTATTGCATGAACCTAAAGCCAAAACAGTTGTATTAACCTGAAACGCCCTAATAAATAAAGGTATAGCGTTCCGATTATATAATTTGTTATTTTCACACCTTCATTTTTAACTAAACATTTAATTATTCTATGGCAAACGGCTCAAATAACCTTCTCGATCAAAGACTTTCGCGCCTAAATACAATAGTAGGCTGGTTAGTATTCCTTGTGGCAATAGTGGTATATTACAGTACTGTTGAACCAACAGCCAGTTTTTGGGATTGTAGCGAAAACCTTTCTATTTACTATAAACTTGAAGTGGGCCACCCGCCAGGGGAGCCGTTTTTGCAGCTGATACAGCACTTGGTTTCATTATTAAGCTTTGGCGATGTGCATAAAGCAGCGCCGCTTATGAACCATGCAGCATCTACATTCAGTGCATTTACTATACTTTTTGCATTCTGGACAACCACCTTCTTTGCACGTAAGCTTGTGTTACGTAATGGTGAACTTACCGAAAACAAAATGTACATGATACTTGCCTGCGGTATTATTGCCGGCTTATCATTCACCTTTGTCGATTCTCAATGGTTCTCAGCAGTTGAAGCCTCTGTTTGGTCAATGTCGGGTTGTTTTACTGCATTTATGTTTTGGTGCGCCACCAAATGGGACAGGTGCGAAGTACATCCTGAACGTTGGATCATCTTTATATTCTTCTTAATTGGCTTATCTATTGGTGTTCACTTACTTTGCTTACTATTCATTCCTGCGGCGGTATTGCTTTACTTCTTTAAAACCTACCCTAACGGAATTGATTCAAAGTTCTTCAGTATTGCCCTTAATCCATTTACTAAAGACAAGAAAACACAAGGCGTTATAATTGCAGGTATTGCAGCAATTGTGCTTACAGGTATTGTAAAGAGTCTTATAATACCAGGCCTTATAAATCTGGCTACCGGCTTTGAGCTGTTCTTCGTAAACCATTTGAGCATGCCATTTAACTCTGGTATACTTATTTATGCCGTTGTAGTTATTAGCTTAATTGTTTGGGGCCTTAATTATACACGTAAAAGGAACAAACCAGGCTGGAACACTGCTATACTTTCATTAGCTGTTCTCATTATCGGCTATTGCTCCTTCTTATTATTAGTAGTAAGGGCAAATGCTCCTACCCCAATGAACGAAGACAATCCTAGTGATCCTATAAGCCTGCACGATTACTTAGACCGTAAGCAATACGGCGACTGGCCTGTATTATATGGCGCATACTATACTGCACCGCAAATAGATGCAATTGACAATGGCCCATCGTATGCAAAGGATGAAAAATCGGGTAAGTATGTTAAAGCTTATGAAATAAGACTTCCAAAATACGATCCTAACTTCTGTGTTCTTTTTCCTCGTATGTGGGATCCTAACGAAGGCCACCCAAGAGGTTATAAGAGCTGGGGCGGTACCGATGGATACGAGAAGATAGCCTTTACACCTACCGATGGCGAAGCACGTAAAATGGTTGAAAAACCAAGCTATTTGAACAATATTACCTACTTCTTCAACTACCAGGTTAAGTTTATGTATGTACGATATTTCTTATGGAACTTCTGCGGAAGACAAAATGATATACAGGGATACGATCCACCGGATAACCTGCATGGTAACTGGATAACCGGTATACCTTTCTTAGATTCTATGCGTTACCCGCAAGATGACCAACCATCTGAACTGGCTGATAATAAAGGAAAGAATGCAATGTTCGGCTTACCGCTTATTCTTGGCTTGTTAGGCTTTGTGTTCCACTTTAAGAAAGACAGAAGGAATAGCTTAGTGGTACTCACCTACTTCTTCTTTACAGGTCTTGCAATTGTACTTTACCTTAACCAGGCCCCTTATCAACCTAGGGAACGTGATTATTCATACGTAGGTTCCTTCTATGCCTTCTGTATATGGATAGGCCTTGGTGCAATGGCTATTTATGAGTTTGTTGCTAAGCGCATGAAAGACGGCAATGGAAAACCTGCTGTTGCAATAGCATTATTAGCCAGCATGGTAGTACCTGTTGTTATGGCAAATGCTGAATGGAATGACCACGACCGTTCAAAACGTACCACTACACGAGATCTTGCTATCGACTATCTTGAATCGTGCCCTAAGAATGCGATACTATTTACCAATGGCGATAATGACACATTCCCGCTTTGGTACGCACAGGAAGTTGAAGGTATACGTACAGACGTTCGTGTTTGTAACCTTGAACTCCTAGGTATGGGCTGGTATGTTGACCAGATGAACAGAAAGGCTTACGAATCTGATCGTATGCCATTCTCGCTTACTCACGACCAGTACAGGGATGGTACCCGCGATTATGTTTATTTTATTGAAGATAAACGTATAAAAGGATTTACTGACCTGAAGGACCTTATAAACTTTGTAAAGAGCGATAAGACCGAAGATAAGTTTGATATAAGTAATGGCCAGGGCGAATATGTAAACTATTTCCCAACCAAGAACTTCGAACTGAAAGTAAATAAGGAAAACGTAATTAAAAGCGGAGCCCTTTCGAAAGAAACTTCGGACAGCGCAATTGTTCCGGCTATTGATTGGACCATGTCGGGCAACGGTGTATACCGTAGTACATTAATGGTGCTTGATGCAATGGCGCATAACGACTGGAAACGCCCTATATGTTTTGCAGTTACTACCGGCCAGGAAGCCTATATGGGCCTTGAAAAGTACCTTCAGTTAGAAGGGCTTATATACAGACTCGTTCCTGTTGCGGCAACCAACGATAACTCAGTTGAAGGCACACGTGTAAATACAGATGTTATGTATGACAATGTAATGCATAAATTCCACTGGGGTAACATGGCTAGCGGCGAGTACCTTGATGAGAACGTTAGGCGCATGGCAACCGACTTAAGGATACAGGTTGGTACATTAGCCGAAGCTTTAATTAAGGAGAATAAGAAAGACTCTGCTGAAAAAGTGCTTAACCTTTGTATGGATTCTATCTCTGAAAAGAGCTGCCCGTATGATGGCCCTATGGTAATGATAGCCTATAACTATTACCAGTTAAAGGACTTTAAGAAAGCAAATCCGTTGGCTAAGCAGTTGTTCGATCAGTTTGAAAAAGAATTGAAGTACGACCATAGTTTAGATCCGCAAAATGCTGCTTATTATGGCAACCAGGAGGTTCAAGCGACCCGTATATTGGAACAGCTTGCATACTTCTCTCAAAGTGCTGGACAAGCAGATGTTGCTAAGGAATTTCAGGCCCGCATAGACAAACTGGACAAAGCTGGTATGCTAAAGATGGGTCAGCAACAACAATAAGTATTAAATAGAAATACCAATAAAAAAAACGCCCCGAATACTCGGGGCGTTTTTTTATTAATGCTTTAATGCAAGAAGTCATTATAGCCAACCAATAATTACAAGGGGTATATAAGTCTTCAATTCTGTTCGGGATATATTACAGCTTAGATATATAACAGTGTTTACCTAAAGTTTTATTGGTGTGCTTTTAATCTTTTCACTTCCATATCATCAAACCAAACCGGGTCATCACTATTATCCCAAATATAAACTCCCAGGTCCTGATGGTTATCTGGTATAATAAAGAAAACAGTAAGCTGTTCCCACCCAGCTGAGTCTTTCGCCGTACTTTTAGTAGATGGTAAATACATACCATTACCCGAAACAACAAGAGCACCTTTGTCTTTATTGGCAGAATAACGCCAAACACTTGCCAATACAAAATCGCCTGCGGTAAACTTCTCCATGCGTAAAGTCATTCCATACTGCTTTTCTTTAGTAAGTTTTACAGAGTGCTTTCCATGCCTCACATGTTCAGTGTTCCAGGTGGCGCTATCGTTGTCCAGCAGTACTCCACCAGTGGCAACTAAACGCTTACCATCAGGGCTCATAGTCTCTGCGTCACACACAATACTTTCATAACTATTTGTTCTGTTTGTAGCATATATTTTTTTCAACAGTACAAATGGTGCGTCATATCGAATTATTTGCCAATCCGAATTAAACACATATTTATTAAAAAGCTCTTGGGTGTAAAATTCTGAAGGCATCGCAAAATAATCAGGTGAAGTTAATGCAGCAACATACTGCGCATTCTCTATATCCGGAAATTCATAAATATTTTTACGCTGAGCTAAATGTGGTAATATAGATGCTGAAGCCGATACGCTGGCATATTTAGGAATCTCTTGCAGATCGTGATGTATGGCGGCGGCATCATAGCCGGGTAAAAAGAATTTTGAGTTAAATATATTCCTCTTAATGGACTCAGCGTAACCCAATTTGCGATTGTAAGGATTATTATCATACAGTGTAACCGTTAAGGCCAGCGCACATACTAAAATTGCTAAACCATAACGCCATTTTGTTTTATCGTTAGCAAGAATTAAAAACACCGGTATTGGTAAAAGTGTTGCTACTTGTACAGAATAATAGGACTCAATACTCCAACGAATAGGTTCATCATTAAACATTTTTTGAGCAATGAGAGGAAGGAACCAAATGAAATATTTGGGGCGATAAAATAATACAAACCCGCCCGAAACCAGGTAAACCATATAGAATTCCATTTTCACGCTATCGTAATCGTGGTTGCCCGATTGGTTCTTGAATAATAGCGTAAAGGCATTTAAAGGGTACCCTAGTATATAATTCAAAGCTTCCAGAGGATCTTTACCTAGAGCAGAATAGGTAAACAGGTCATATTTCCTATCGGGAGATTGAACCATAGGTATAAAGACCTTAAAAATTAAAACAAAGCAAATAACAGAAGCCAGTATATAACCTATAGATACATACACAAGTTTCCTTTCCTTCCAATGCCATATAATTAATACTACAGGTATAAATGCAAACCATAATGACATATCTTCTCTTGAAAAAACAGCAGCTATAAATATTACCAACGCAGCAACATATCGCTTCGATTCGAAGAACCATAAGAACAATGGAACAAAACAGGATGCCATTATTATAATATTACAATCCTCATCAAAAGCCGAATACCTACCCTGTAACAAAAAGAAATACAATACGGCCCCTACCGCTAACCATCCGTCTTTGGTCTTAAGTTCAACCAGTTTGTAAATTGCCCAAGCCCCCCATAAAATAAAACCGGTTTGTATAAGTAACAATGTATAAGTACCCGTTAACCAGTTTAGCAACCAATAGAAAGGAGCAAGAAACATTAGCAAAAGTGAAAAATGATCTTGCAAGAATGTAACATTCATAGGGAAGAATACCTTATAAATAGGGCAAGGCGTTACATGAAAATGTGCATAATCCCAAAACGCATAGTTATATGGTCCAAAGTCAAATGCTGTAGATCGGAAAAAATAGTGATTGGCTACAGCCATTAAACCGTATATAAAACCAAACAGTAACATAATAGCATAAAAAACAAATTGCGGTTTTAATCCATTATAGGTTTGTTTTATATAAGTAAACAGCCCCGGAGTAACGAGCGTAATAATATTATTAAAGCCATATACTGCAAGTATAGCGCTCAATGGCATTATACCCACAATTACACGCGCCATACCAAACGAGCCGAACAACCCAAATGTCCATGATATAACATGAAAGAAGAAATACATAGTAGCCATGGTCCAAATAAGCATAAGCTGCCAGTTGTCCTTCTTGTTTTCTTTTTTAAGTAATGTAAACGGAGCAGTTATAAAACCTGCAAGAATTAAGTAATACGTTGCAGAGCCTGCTACTAAGGGTAAGTTATCTATATAATCTGTCCAGGGTCCATCGCCATAAGAACTGAACATAGAATAAGGATTGTTGTGATAAAACCACAACAAATCTTTAAAATGAAAATACCCTATAACAGCATAAACAACCTGGCCGGTTGCCAGCCATATTATGCTTCTGTACTTTTTTTGAGTTATTAAATACAAGCCAACTGCCATAAGCAGGAACATACCTTCAGAGCGTACAAAAGGTAAAAAGGAAAGAATTATAAGGCCTGTAGTAGTACGATCGTAAACAAGAAAACACAAACCAACAATTATTACAGAAGCAAACAAGGGCTCTGTTAAACCTGAGAAAGAAAGGGCAAAATTCATGGGTGCCAACAAAAGCAATACAGGTACCAACCAGCTATTTTTCATGTTCAGCTTTTTGGCAATTAAATAAGCAGCCAGCATTGATAGAATTGTATTAACGCAATTGAACAGCTTTATACCAATAAAACCCAATTGGGCGAAAGGAGTCGCAAGTGCTACATATAATGGCTTTGCCCATGGGTTCAGGAAACTTTCAGGATGGTTTATGGCAAACCTTGCAAACAGGTAATGCATAACACTATCGCCCGAGTCAACCGTACCTTTATAGTAAAAAGCGCAAAAAACAAGCAAAAGAAATGATGCCGGAATAAAAAAAGTAATAAACCTTTTCTCGTTCATTCTAAGATTCAATAAGCCAAAAATAAGTAATAAAGTCTGTTTACAAGGAAATATCGTTATTTAAACCTATCAACTCGTTTATATTTATTTATTTTGAGCTGTGAATAATACAAAAAGAATAAAAATCATCAGCATTATTGGCATTGCAGTAGTAATAACTGTTAACCTGGTGTATATGCTACAGAATTTAAGTAGCAAATCTGAGCACATCGACTTGGCGATAAGAGTAACTGCCGATCAGGAAATTGCCAATAAACTGAGCGAATACATAAAAACTAAATATCCCGATTATAAAAAAAGAGGAATATTCTTCCATGCTTCATATTTATCAGTGCCTTTGGATGTTGACCCTACTACTACCGGAGTAAACCCTATGCATCCTGACGGTTTTCATAAAGGCAATTTATATATTTGGGATGACTGGTATTCAAAAGAAGAAGGCGGAATGCCATTCGAATTACTAGACAAAGACCCCAACTGGAAAAAAGATACAATGCTTACAGAAAAAGAAAAAGTATCGGGTGCTGAAAGGCAATTAGCCTTATTTATAAAACAATAATTTTAATTAATGGCGTTGTATTTTAAAATACACCACAAAGCCCTGAAGCCATCTTGCCAGTTAATTTTTTTACCTTCTTCATAGGTTCTGCCATAATACGATATACCTACTTCGTATATTCTCACTCCCTTTACCTTAGCAACCTTAGCGGTAACTTCGGGCTCAAAACCAAACCGCTTTTCTTTTAAATCTAACCCTTTTACAATATCAGCTTTAAATAGTTTGTAGCATGTTTCCATATCACTAAGGTTTAGGTTGGTAAACATGTTAGATGCCGCAGTGAGTATTTTATTACCGATAGAATGCCAGAAAAACAATATACGATGTGGATTCCCACCCATAAAGCGTGAACCAAAAACAACATCAGCAAAACCTTCTGCTATTGGTTTCAACAATACATCATACTCCCTTGGGTCATACTCTAAGTCAGCATCTTGAACAATAATATAATCTCCGGTAGCCAATTTAATACCCGTATGTATTGCTGCACCTTTGCCCTCGTTTACCGTTTTGTGGTGAATATTATAGCTTACTTGTTGGGCTTCTATCCTTTCCTTGTTTTTTGCGAAGTACTCATCAATAATAGCCTGCGAGCTATCTTTTGAACCGTCATTAACAATTACAATTTCTTTAACCATTGAATATGAAACGGGAGCTTCTATCACCTTATCGAGAATAAGAGTAACTGTTCTGGCCTCGTTATATACAGGTATAATAATTGAAAGTTTCGGCATATGTTATTGTGTAAGAACGCCAAAAGTAACTTTTTAGTTGAAATGTTCTACAACATAATTAATAGGCCTTAGTGCCACAAACAACAAATAAAGCATTGATTATAAGTATGTTGCAATAAATAATTTAAACCATTACAATAATCAGCAATGGTACTTATCATAGCAGTTAAACTATGTTAATAAATCTGAATAAGTGGTTTAAGGTCACCCGCAAAAGCGATTCTTTTTTAGTAACTTTGTATTATAAATTTTGAATTATGGCAATTGAAATCACAGACGCAAACTATCAGGAATTAGTCCTGAAATCAGATAAACCGGTATTGTTAGACTTTTGGGCAGAATGGTGTGGCCCTTGCCGCATGGTAGGCCCTTTTGTTGAAGAACTATCGAAGGAATATGAAGGAAAAGCTATTGTAGGAAAAGTAGACGTTGATAACAACCCTAATGTTTCTGCAGAGTTTGGTATTCGTAATATACCAACTATCCTCTTTTTTAAGGGAGGAAAGATAGTTGACAAGCAAGTAGGTGCTGTACCAAAATCGGTATTAGAAGGCAAATTAAAGAGCCAACTATAATACTCTTTTTACTTAATTAATCCTTCGCCATTTGGCTGACGAGCTGAAACCGGAAGAGTTACGGGAATTTTCCCGGCTCGAGATATTAGCCAACCAGGTGGTAGAAGGCTTTATTACGGGTTTGCACAAAAGCCCTTTCCATGGCTTTTCGGTTGAATTTGCTGAGCACCGTATTTACAATACAGGTGAATCGACACGTCATATCGACTGGAAACTATTCGGAAAGACAGAGAAACTTTTTGTAAAAAAATTCGAAGAGGAGACCAACCTTCGCTGCCAGGTGGTTATTGATAATTCATCCTCCATGTATTTTCCTGAAAAAGGATTAAACAAAATGTCATTCTCAATACAGTGTGCTGCTGTGCTAATTCAGTTATTAAAAAGGCAGCGCGATGCAGCAGGCTTGAGCATTTTCTCGGAAACAGTAAACCTGCATACGCAGGCCAAGTCGACGCCTATGCATCAAAAGATGCTGTTTAACGAACTGGGAAAGATATACCATGCCTACTCGCCTGAGCAACGCAAGCGCACATTCACCGTTGAAGCACTGCACGCTATAGCTGATAGCATTCATAAAAGATCATTGGTTGTTATATTCAGCGATATGTTCGACTCTGAGCCCGGCCGCGAGAATGAAATATTTGCGGCCCTGCAGCACTTAAAACATAATAAACACGAAGTGATACTCTTTCATGTAACCGATAAAGACACCGAAGAGGACTTTAAATTCGACAATCGACCTTATAAGTTTATTGACATGGAGAGTGGCGATGAAGTAAAGGTTCACCCTTCTGAAGTACGTGAGAATTACGTAACCGCCATGAACAAATACAGGAAAGAGCTAATGCTCCGTTGCAGGCAGTACCAAATTGATTTTGTTGAAGCCGATATAAAGCAGGGCTTCCGGCAGATACTACTCCCCTATCTTGTTAAGCGCATACGTATGCAATAACCTTCTGCACAACACGTTTATAATATTGCATTACAAATATTTTATACTTTAGGGCTTTGCAACACCGCACTTTTCAAACTATGAGAATCTTTGCCAACAGGGCTTTATTTATGCTCTTAGCTACAGCCGGGCTCACTTCGTGCAAAACGTACACAATGGTTCATTATAAAAGCAGTGAGCTTGATAAGGTGGGTAAAATAAGTAAATACTCAGTTTACATACACGATAAGAATAATACTTACAAAGTAGATAAACCTGTGCTTACCCCCGCTGGAATTAAAGATGCACAGCTTGTAAAGATCACCGATCCTGAAACTATAGGTGAAATTAAAAATCCATCTACACCCGCATTAGTTAAGAGACACAAGCATGATCTAAGCCTTTATACCAAGACCACAGTTGCTGATAGCAATGAAGTAGTATTAAAGAAATCAGACATTACAGATGTTACACATACCACCTTCACTTCAACCGGGCCGGCAATTGGTAATACCGTTGCAACAATAATTGTATCGGGCCTATGCGTAGGATTGCTTTACGGTATTTATATCGCGTTTAAGCACTAGAAAATCAAAATTTCTTACTGGCTTTATTTTGTTTATTGGGATGTTATTGGTCTATTGCCCGTGGAATATTACATTGCCGACTTTGTGCTCGGTTAGTTAAACAAAAAAGCCCCACATTTCTGCGAGGCTTTTTTTTCTCTTAGCGGTCCGGACGGGACTCGAACCCGAGTACTCGGGATGACAGGCAGGCATTCAATGGGTTTTGTTTTCATTAATCAACCTCTCATAGAACCGTCTATTTTTCTGCCTTTTCAAAAATTGCTCTCTTTTAATAGCATCACCTTTCGAAACGCATATCTCAGAATAAACCAGTATCCAAGGAATTTTTTTAGACGTATAACGTGATAACCCTGAATTATGTTCAATTAACCTTGATTCGATATTTGAAGTATATCCTATGTAATAGGACATATCCTTTTGGCTTTGTAGTATATAAACTCTATATTCCATTGTATAATAAAAAAGCCTCCCCAAATACTCGGGAAGGCTTTCTTTTTCTCTTAGCGGTCCGGACGGGACTCGAACCCGCGACCTCCTGCGTGACAGGCAGGCATTCTAACCAGCTGAACTACCGAACCATTTTTTCAAAGAGAGGCACAAAAATACAGGATTTTCCTTTCCCACAACAAAAAACTTAAAAAGAGTGAAAATAATTATAAGGAAACAACCGGCTCACTTCCGAACTTCTTTAGAATACGGCCGTGTGAGGCAATAGCCTGAAAGAATGTAGGGAATGAATGATATGGATACTTAAACTCCTCGGCTGTTTGCTGTACAATAGGCGCAAGTTTTTTATAATGCACATGGCATATTGTAGGGAACAAGTGATGTTCGACCTGGAAATTTAAACCACCTACGAACCAACTTAAGAGCTTTGCCTTAGGTGCATAGTTAGATGTTGTATACAATTGATGAACCGCCCAATCGTTTTCCATATTGCCTGTTTCGTCAGGAAGAGGGAAATCAAGATTTTCGGTAACGTGTGCAGGTTGAAATACCAGTGCAAGCAATAAACCGCCTGTATAGTGAATAATAAAGAAGCCTATTAATATTTGCCACCAAGCCGCTTTCATAACAAGCATTGGTATTACCAGCATATATATATAATATACTATCTTCCAAATAATTAACCTTACTAACTCAGTGCTGAATTTTTTCTTACGCATTTCAAGTAAACCCATCTTCCTGAAAAGACTTAACTGAATAAAGTCCTTCTTCATAACCCACGACAAAGTCATAAGGCCATATAAAAACCATGCGTATATAAATTGAAAACGGTGAACCTTTTTATGCGGTGTGTGCGGAGAAAACCTCATGATACCCTGAGTGTCAATATCATGGTCATGACCGTGAATATTGGTAAAGGTATGATGCAACGTATTGTGTTGTAATTGCCAGTTAAGGTAGTGGCCACCAATAAGATTGATACTATAGGCAATGAATTTGTTAACCTTTGGATTATTAGAATAGCTGCCATGATTTGCATCGTGCATTACCGAGAGGCCAATACCCGCAGCGCCGAAACCCATCATAACTGCAAACAGCGCCATAGCCGGTATCCAGGTTACTACACCAAATACCATTAAAAAATACGGAACAAAGTATATAGAAAACATGCAAACGGTCTTCACAAACATGGTACTGTTACCATTCTTTGATATTCCGTTGGTTTTAAAATACTGATCTACTCTTTTATGCAAGGTTTGAAAGAACAACCTCTGCTGGGTGTTGAATTGAATTTTTGTTTCTGCCACAGTACTCCTCTTTTTAGTATAGTTGCAAATATAAGCTTTTCTTTTTTACAAAAAATCGGCCGATGACATTACTCATCCCGTTAAACAACGTTTTAGTCGACAAAGCCTTGTTCGTAGCAAAAACTTAACATTTTTTAATAAATAGCGGAAGTAAAATTCTTCACAAGGAAGCTATCACTCTTTAAACTAGAACCCTTATAAGCTGTGGCAGTATCTGAACCGGGCATACCCATGTTCTCCGTCCCCTGCGGAATAATAGCCGGACGAAACACCAGGCATATTATAGCTACTGCGGTAACTGCCAAAGCAGCCTGGTAAAGCTTTATTTCTAAATTGAATAGTCTTGCTAAAGGGTTTGTTTTAGGTTTGCGTGCGCCTACCTTTTTTCTGAGTTTATTGTACCTGGCCTTATCAGGTTCGGGTATTTCGCCCTCGGTAAACTGCATTGCATTGCTCAATAAGTCATCCATTTCATTCTTAGGTGTATCCATAACGTATTAATTTAATGGGTTGTAAATTTTCAATCTATCTGCTAGTATTTTTAAGGTATAATGTATCCTCGATTTTACTGTCCCTTCCGAACATTCCATTATCTCCGCTATTTCGGCAATGGAGTTATCTTCCTGGTAACGTAAAATAAAAGTGGTCTTCTTGTCTTCGGCCAATAATTCAAGCTCAGTATGCAAAGCCTTTTTAAATTCTACTGCATCCATTTTAGCAGCAGCAGTTATAAAAAACCGTTCATCCAATACAGCTTCGGTGCTTTTCAATTCCGCGTGAGCCTCCTTTACAACACCGGCATGTTTATATTGGTTCTTGCAGGTATTATAAGCAATAGTATATATCCATGTTTTAAATGATCGTGTTCTGTCAAATAACTCCGGCTTTTCAATCACCTTCAAAAACACATCGTGCAGAAGGTCCTGGGCTTTTTCTCTGTCATAATTCATCATGCGGATAAAATACCCCAATAGCCTTTTACTGTAGCGGAGATAAAGCTCATCAAAAGCCAATACCTCACCCTGCTTAAGGTAAAGCATTAGCTCCTTGTCGGTCATTATGGAATATTTGCTCATTCGTATTACTTGGCTTCCAAATACTCTTTCATTTGCTGCTCCTTCCCCATTTTGGTGGCATATCTCATCACATAATCTTTATAGAACGTAACCCTATCACTATCCTCCCGCATGGCTTTGTAATGCTTGTAGAGCAATGCAAATGGAGTTACATAAAGCGTGTTGCAGTCTTCTACAATATCTTTGGTAATACTGTTATCATCGTACAAGCCTCCGTTCAAATAATCTAAGTGAAAATGATTCTCCACATTGTTCTTCATCTTGGCCATGTTATCAATACGCGTTGTGCTGAAGTACCAGGCAAGGCCTGTGCAGTAAAGGCTATCAGGGAAAACATTTTGCAAGTCGCAGGTTATGGCAAAGAACACAGGCACCTCAGGGTTGGTTTTATTGATCTCTAACACAATCATCTTGGTTAGTTGGTTCATATCCTTCAAATCCTTCTCCCTGTTCCAAAAATCATCTGACAGCACAATGTTCTTCTGCTTAAGCATCCGTTTCAGGTAGCCGGGAAAGTTGATACAAAGCGGAATATTTATAACAGCCAGATCGGTGCGGATACCTTTTGTTTCCTGTAGCATCCATTCCGGGAAGGTGTCGTTATCGCCACAGGTAAACACAATAGCATTTCTATCAGCCGACATTAATACGTTATACCCAAATTCCATTAGTCCTAAAGGGAAATTATTACTCTTATAAAGTGCCGTACTTAACTCATTCAGTTTATCGATGCGGCCTGTTGTTTCGCAATATATCATGTAATCTTCCAGTACTGCCCTATCATTAGGAGCCATAGCCAGTGCCTTTTTCAGCATTACTAACCTGCCTGTAGTATCTTTATTGGGCCAACCATCGTAACTCAACTTACACCGGTAATACTCTATAGTGCCTGGAGCATTCTTGGCTATTTGATCGACTATCTTGCCCATTAGCTTTTGCTTGTCTTCATTACCCATGTTATATGCCTGGTTACTGTACCGCATTGCCAAATAGTAATTTTCCCATGCAGCAGCATCCTTTGGGTGTTTGTCCGTTTCTTTCTCCCATAACTCCGCCTGGGTGGTATAATAGGCCGTTTCGTGGGGCTGCACAGCAATCGAATATATCTTCTCGGGTTGCTGGGCAAAAGCTGCAGGGCTTATTTGTATCAGTAATATTAGTAGTCGTTTCATTCTTTGAATAATTGGTTTTACAGAAGCTAATACAACGGTGGGTTAAAAAGGTTCAATGGGACAAACGGAATTATTACACGCCAGGTATAAGCCTGTAACATTCTTTAACAAATAAGAGAGAAAGTCGCTACTTAACTATCTGCCTAAAAGAATAGAACGCAGACGACACAGATTGTTTATGATTAATACGGACAGAATCATTAATTATCTTATTAAATCAGCGTCATCTGCGTTCCACTTGCATTACCTGTACTCATAACTAAAGCGGGAAATATTGATGGTAAGCTTTACGAAATCTCTATCGAGTTGATTTGTAATTAGGCCGGAATCCTTATCGTACATAAATTCAATATTGTCGGTTTGTTTAAACTTATCAAATAATTTTTCTGAAGCAATTCCACCGTTAGCATCGTAAGTAATAGATGTGGTGCGGTAAGTGTCGCCATTCAGGTTACCTGTAAATGTATAATCGCTGATCCTGTTCTTGTCATCATACTTTACATCGACTTGCGAATAAAGCCAGCCAACCTCATAATGGAAGTTGCGACTGGTGAGGCGGTGCTTATCATCAAAATAAGAAATGGTGCGTTCGTATATTTTATGTTCCTCGTTATAGCCGAAACGCTGCAATTGCTTAGGGTATGGTGTATAAGCAAAACTATCGGCGGACAGTATGGTTTGTGAGCCGATTCTGAAATCAGTGAGGCTGGATGATGCCGCAGGTACTTCATGCACATGGGCGCGGCGTTTCATAGAACCATCATCATACCAACGATAATACCAGGTATCGAAAAAGTTACCCTCATCGGTACGCTTAATAATTAAGTGCCCTTGTTTATCGTAATAATAAAGCGAGCGGACAGTATCCCAGCTATCGCGGCTTTCGCGAACGGTGAAGTATGATTCGGCCAGGCGATAGAGACTATCAAAACGATAGTACTTAACATTACCGTCATTAATGATGCCTGCTCCATCTGGTTTGTATTCAAATGCAATGGTTATTGAACTGATCTTGTTTTGCTTAATAACATCATATCGGAACGTAGGAGTTATAACATCATCCTCATCTTGAAAAATTGCTAATTGTGCAAATGCACTTGAAGAAGCAATAAAAGTAAATGCAACCAATAAAACAATGTCAGTCTGAGCCCGTCGAAGACCTTCCAATATTCTCTTTCTTAACCTTAACTTCATACAACCCGCTCAATTAGTGCTACTGCCTCAGGCGCTGAGCTAACGGGCATTTTGCATGTTTTATTTTCACAAACGTATATTAATGTTCTTTCGCCAACAAGTTTCGGCTTTAGCAATTCTAAATTCGATTTTGTTTCTGCTCCTAACAACACTTTATTAGGCATATACACGGCATTCAGCTTATCGCGAAACATTACCGCCTGTCTGCCTGCAATAGCCACTTCGTAAAAGTTGCAATATTGGTGCAAAGCAAGTATTCCCCAATTGGTATAACCTTGCGGATAATTACTCATATTGTTTTTAACTACACGCAACATTTTATCGGCTATAGCCACATATTCTTCTTTAGCCATTATATGCCCCAGAGCATTCAGTACTAATGCCATGGCGGAATTAGAAGCAGGAATAACATTATCTGTCGTTTCAGCTTTGCGGGCTACAACTGCTTGTTGCTCGTCAGATGTATAGTAGAACAAATACTTCTCCTTATCGTAAAAATGCGCGATGGCATATTGTACCAATTTTTCAGAAAGAGCTAACCAAGTCTCATCAAATGTTACTTCATACAATGCTACAAATGCTTGTGCAACCAAAGCGTAATCATCTAAAAAACCGGTGATAGATACTTTACCGTTTTTATAGTTGCGGTAGAGCAAGCCATCGTTACGCATCATTTTTTGAGAAATGAAGGTTGCATTTTTAATTGCCATAGTAAGGAACTCAGGTTCCTTTAATGCTTTAAATGCATCTATGTAGCCTTTTAGCATCAACCCATTCCACGATGCCAGTATTTTATCATCAAGTCCTGGTGCTATTCTTTTGCTTCTCCTCTCCGCAAGTATCTTCAACCATTTAACTTTCTTTTCTTCTAGCTCTGCAAGCGATATGTTTTGTTCAGCACAAAACGCTTCGTCATTCTTTTTACTGAAAAGGATATAAGTATCATCTTCCCACACATCTTCGTTAGTGATACTGTAATATGGAGCAAACAAAGAGAAATCGCTACCAATCAGTTCTTCTAGTTCTTCTTTTGTCCACACATAGTATTTACCTTCCTTCCCTTCCGAATCGGCATCCAAAGCGCAGTAGAATCCGTTTTCGGCAGAAGTTAAACGCTTTGCAATAAAATTATGAATACCGTAAACCACATCTTTATAAAGCTTCTGAGGTGCAACCATATACCCATGGCTATATAATGACATCAATTGTCCGTTATCGTACAGCATCTTTTCAAAGTGAGGGGCTTTCCAAATACTATCGGTAGAATAGCGGGCAAAACCACCTTCAACCTGATCGTAAATACCACCCAACGCCATTTTCTCAAGCGTCAGGTTTATATGTGCATCAATGCTTTTTGCTTGTTCTTCTTTACCGCTCTTTTTTAATACATAAGCATAGTATAGTAAATACTCGTAGTTATTCGGCATCGGGAATTTTGGCGAATAGTTATATCCTCCATACGCCATATCGAATATCTCGACCATCTTACCGCTAAACTCCTCTAATGCTTTAAAATCGGGCTTTGCTTCGGTAGTAGCAATCGCAGGTATTTTAGCAATCGATACCAAGCCTTTTTCAAGATCGGTAACAAACTCCAATACCTTCTCCCTTTCGTTGATATAAAGGGTGTGAAGGTTAATGAGCAACTGCTTCCAGTTATCCTTCGGAAAATAAGTAGCACCATATATGGGCCGGGTATCGGGTAATGTAAAGCAATTCAAAGGCCAGCCACCCCTACCCGATATTATCTGCACTGCATCCATATACACCTGGTCAACATCTGGGCGCTCTTCTCTATCTACCTTAATGCAAACAAAATAATCATTCATTATACCGGCAATGTCTTCGTCCTCGAAAGACTCATGCTCCATTACATGGCACCAGTGGCAGGCAGAATAACCAATACTTACTAATACCAATTTGCCTTCGGCTTTGGCCTTAGCAAAGGCCTCATCTCCCCATGGGTACCAATCTACAGGGTTATGTGCATGCTGCAAAAGGTAAGGGCTTGTTTCGTTTATAAGGCGATTGGTATGCACAACACTAATTTGGCTATAAACTTACAAAAAGTGTAAACAGCCAAACTCAATAGGTTTTAACAAGATAATAACAATGAAATATCAATTAAGAATTAAAAATTAGGAATTAAGAATCGAAGGCCCAATTGCTCTCGCAAGTCTGTGACTTGTGGGAATACTTATAGCAGTTTGCAACTGCTATAATTTAAATGTGCCTGCGAGCAAGGTTACAAACCTTGCTTATTTATATCCACAAGTTACGCTTCGCTAAACTTGCAGGAGTAAGGATTAAAAAGAGCACTTTCGGTTAAGATACTTTTATAAACAACCCAATATTATAAGAGAAAGAAAAGATAATACAACATAAATCACCGTAAGAACACCTCCTCTTTCTCTCTGTTTTGGATTTTCATTAGCGTATTTCTTTTCAATTTCAAGATATTTCTCTTTCCTAAAAAACCAATAGCTGTTTAACAACAACAAAATGACGACAGGTATAATTGCTGCCCAATCAGGATACACTGGTATTTTATTCCTAAAAGGAATAAGAATAGTGAATATATTAAATAAAACCACCCAAGTCAGAGAAACAACAGCAAAATATGCACTTGATGACTTAGTACGATTTGTTGTTTTACAATATTGAAAATAAAACCTGTAAAATATATAGTTGTAAATATTTAGCATGAGTGGTTGTTATTCGACCTGTTTAAAACTGGTTTTTTGTTTTCTTTTAGTATGGTAAATATAAGCGGTAAATTTGTGGAGCCATTCAATTAAAAACATAAATGGCGACATCCCGCAGCATTGCGGGACAGACCTCACCCTGCCCTATCCTTGCCCAAGGCGAGGGATTGAATGTTCTTTTGAAATATTATAATTTATTTTTTGTTGGGGAATGAAATTAAATTTACAGTACGACGTAAAACGACACCAAACGACATTTTCAGAGTTATGAATAAAATTCGTGGAATTCGAGTCAAAAACAGTAAGTACCCAATGTAACCCGTGTTCAGAGGTTTTGGAATCTGATAAAAGGAACGCAGATAACGCAGATTGTTTATGATCAAAAAGATAAAATCAGTGTAAATCTTAATAAATCCGTGTCATCAGCGTTCTATTGCATTTAATAGGAATAGATGCCCGCCCGGCTTAAATGCCGTTCGGACGGGCTTCGTTCCTCGCAATGACGGGAATTTTGCGACTTAGTGCCTTTGCGGTAAAAACTACTTCTTCCGGAAGAAGATCTCCATGGGCACACCCTGAAAGTCGAACATCTCGCGGAACTTATTCTCGAGGAAACGCTTGTAATGCTCTTGTACGTATTGAGGCAGGTTACAGAACATAACAAAACAAGGGAACTTAACAGGTAACTGGGTCATGTACTTAATACGTATGTACTTGCCTTTGTATGCCGGCGGCGGGTTAAGCTCTATAACAGGCAACATGGCTTCATTCAACTTGTGTGTACTGATATGTTGCTTACGGTTGTTATACACTTTCATCGCAGTATCAAGCACTTTAATGAGTCTTTGCTTTTCGTGTACCGAGGTAAATATAATAGGCACATCGCGGAAAGGAGCCAGCTTATTACGGATCTCCTCGGTATAATAATCAACCGAGTTGGTTTCCTTATCCATTAAGTCCCACTTGTTAACTACAATAACTACGCCTTTGTGATTATCTACTGCTAACGAAAAAATGCTCATGTCCTGCTGCTCCCAGCCCTGTGTGGCATCAATTAAAATCAACACTACATCGCAACGCTCAATAGCATTAACCGTACGCATCACCGAATAAAACTCGATATCTTCATGCACCTTCGATTTTTTACGAAGCCCGGCAGTATCTACCAGCAACATATCGTGCCCGAATCGGGTATAACGCATGTCAATAGAATCGCGGGTTGTACCTGCTATTTCAGTAACTATCTGGCGGTTTTCTTCCAGCAATGTATTTATCAGTGAAGACTTACCTACGTTAGGCCTTCCTACAACGGCAATGCGCGGCAAACTTTCATCGTAGTGTTCATCTTGCAGTTCACCAAGGTTCTTTAAAACATCATCTAAAAGATCTCCGGTACCCGCGCCACTAATAGCAGAAACAGCATGCAGATCTCCAATACCCAATGAGTAAAATTCAGCAGACTGGGAGGCACGTTCGTGATTATCGGCCTTATTGGCAACTATAATAACCTTGCGGTCTTTACTTTGGTTACGGCGCAACATATCAGCAACGGTTTCGTCAAACGGCGTAAGGCCTTCTTCAATATCAACCAAAAACAAAATCAGGTTAGCTTCATCAATAGCAAACTGTACCTGCTTACGTATTTCACCTTCAAAAATATCTTCACTGCCATGCACGTACCCACCGGTATCAACCAATGTAAACCATTGGCCATTCCACTCTACACGTCCATAATGTCTGTCGCGGGTTACACCTGCCGTCTGCTCTTCAATAGCCGAACGGGTGCCGGTTAAACGGTTAAATAATGTCGATTTACCTACGTTAGGCCTTCCTACTATTGCTACAACTCTTGCCATATTACTAATTTGATAATTCGTTTATTTGAAAATTTGAAAATGAAATGCCATTGATCATCAATTTGGCACACCATCAAATTACCAAACCGATATTACATATATCCAAAATTCTTTAAGTGACTTTCACTATCGCGCCAATCCTTCTTTACTTTAACCTGCACTTCTAAAAACACTTTAGCATTCAGCCATTTCTCCATATCCTTGCGGGCTGCAGTAGCTGTTCGCTTAAGTGCATCACCCTTGTGGCCAATAATTATACCCTTTTGTGTATGTCGGTTAACATAAATAACTGCGCGTATAAAGGTAATCTTTTCCTCTTCCCTGAACTCTTCTACAATAACCTCAACCGAATACGGAACCTCTTTTTGGTAATACATTAAAATCTTTTCGCGGATTATTTCTGCGGCGAAAAAACGTTCAGGTAAGTCCGACATCTGGTCTTTAGGAAAGAACGGTTCACCTTCAGGTAACATACTTACCAATATCTTCTTTAGTTCTTTGACATTAAAATCGTGAAGTGCCGACACCATTATCAACTCTCTGCTTTTCAATTGAGTCTTTATTAGTTCAATCTTGGCAGCAGTTTCTTCAGGCTTTTTTAAATCAACTTTATTTAAAACAGCAATTATAGGAACCTTAACATGTTGAAGTCGTTTTACCAATTCTTCATTAAAGCCATTTTCCTCAACATCGGTCATCGCCATAATTATGTCAGCGTCTTCCATGGCCTCACCTACCTTTTGCATCATGGCCTCTTGCATTTTGTAATGCGGCTTTAACACACCTGGAGTATCGGAGAACACCATTTGAAAGTCGGGCCCATTGGCAATGGCAGTAATGCGCTTACGGGTTGTTTGGGGTTTATGGGTAACAATAGATAGCTTTTCGCCAACCAAGGCGTTAACCAGGGTTGATTTACCTACGTTTGGGCTACCTATAACACTTACCCATCCTGACTTTTCTGCATTCTTCATTATACTTCCTAAATAACTTTAAGCTGCAAAGATAGTGTATAGTTATTGCCTGTAATGATTAAAGACATCGATAATGGCAGCAAATCACCCATTACTTTCGTTTTTCAGCCTGTTTTTACGCTTTTAGACACTCGCCCTAGTTTGACGGATGAAACAATACCTAAACATGGTTTAACTTACCAAATATCAAGATGGCTAAGTCTGAATTATGCCCATTTTGTTCATATCTGTTCATAACTCTGAACCAATTGCCCCCTGCCGTATAAAAATAGTGTATATTTGCACTTATATTGCGGGGTAGAGCAGAGGTAGCTCGTTGGGCTCATAACCCAAAAGTCGTTGGTTCGAATCCAGCCCCCGCTACTAAAACGATAAAAAGCTCTTGAGAAATCAGGGGCTTTTTAATTTTTCGCACAGGGTGGAAACTCGTTCTCGCCCAAATTCATGTTATAAAAAAATCATTGGCTTAACGCTACTAGTTCGTTATTACAACAAAAACGACTTGGTAATATGATGTTTCCTTACATATATATGCTAGCAAAACACAACATAATGAGAATCAGACCCATTAAAATATAATGTATTTGCTAAAGGAATACGTCATTTCTTATTTTTGCAAACTCCTTAACCTTGACAAATAAAACTTATTATTTCATTTTAAAATTGCAATTCACAAACAATTGATATGACATCAAATACAAAATCTAATACGATACAGAAGTGTATTGCTACGTTGGCAATATTTTTGTGTACAATTATTATCTCGAATGCTGCAACTATTACATCTACAGCGACAGGAGGTCCTTGGGAAAGTACTACTACATGGGCGACTGGGGTAGTCCCAGCCGCTGGCGATAATGTAATCATTGCTTCAGGAGCAAACGTTTCGGTAAATACTACTACCGACGCATGCGCAAGCCTCACTTTAAACACAACTGCGACGGCAACAACATTTACCATAGGTGCCGGAGATGTTTTAACTGTAAGCGGCGCAGTTACATTTAATGCTCAAACCTCTGCAGTTACAAAAACATTTGCAATTGGAACAGGAACTTTAAATGCTGGAAGCATTATAATTAATGGTGGGACACTTGCCACTCGAAAAAATTTAATTACTATTAATGGAGGTACATTAAATTGTACTGGGAATTTCACTTTTAATTCGGGGAGTATTGCTACTTCGGCAGTACTCCAATGGCTAATCAACACTTCAACTGTAACTATAGGAGGAAATTTAACCTGTTCCTCGTCGGCATATGGTGAATTACAAGTGGTTTCAAGTTGCAATATGAGCGTCGCGGGCAATTACTCTTTCCAGGGAGCTATAACAAACGCTTCCTATTTAAATCTTACCATGAATGGTACAAGCGCACAAACTATAAGTGGCACATGTAATTTCAGAAGTCTAATAATTAACAATTCCGCCGGTGTAACTGCTGGTTCTGCAATTAATATTAATGGTGCTACAACAGCCGGCCTAAGTATTTCAACAGGAACACTTGATTTATCTATCTACCAAATGACTACCGTAACCCCGGCAAAATTATTCCTGGGAATAGGTACCACGTTAAAAATCGGCGGAAGTAATGATTCTCTACCCACATTCTCATCATTCTCCTGTAGCGGCAGTACAATCCAATTTTATGGCACTAACCAAAATTTAGCGGCGGGTACTTATGGAAATGTTACTTTTTCAGGCCCCGGGAATGACACCATACTTGCAGGTGCATCAAAAACCAAAGCTACAGTTATTACAGGGAGCCTATCTATTGCTGACAATAGTAATGTATACAACAATTACGACCTTACTGTTGATGGAACAACCACAGTTGGTGCAGGCTTAAGCGGTAGCTTCAATTTTATTTCAACCTTAGGAACAACAAGGATCTTTATTGGATTGGTAACTATAAACAGTGGTGCAACATGGAATAATACGGTAGGCAGGGCAAGTACATTTAGAGGAGGTATTACGAACAATGGTACTTTTACCGTCGGCGGTACAGGTGTACAAACATTCAATACCAATGCTCAAACCTTAACCGGAAATTTCTCAATGCCTAAAGTAACCGTTACTGGCATTTCATTAAAAAACACAGGTACACTTACCGTAACCTCTGCCTTAGCAGGAACAGGTGGCCTGTTAAATGCTTCAGGAGCAACAATTACTATAGACACAACACCCACTATTGATACAATAGATGCAAAAGCAACAGGTAATACCGTAATATTTAATGGAACCACCACTCTTACCATCCCTGCATTTAATTATTACAACCTTACCGTTAGCGGAACCGCTGCTATTACATTGGGTACCAACCATAACATTGGTATAGCTGGAACTTTTACCCCGGGCACTAATACTTATTCAACAAACGGGAGCACAGTAAACTTTAATGGAACGTCCCCCCAAACGATACCTGCCTTTAATTTCTACGGCTTAACGGCTTCTGGTACTGGGACTAAAACATTTGCAGGGATTGATAGTATAAAGGGAAATTTATCAATTACTAATCCAGCTATAGTCGACCTTGGAAGCGGCAACTCTTATGCTTATACATTAACTTATGGAACTACCGGACAAAATCCGGGCTCATACGGCGGAACAGGGTCTGCTGCTACAAATATTAACTCCACCTATTTTGCACCTGTTTCTACAGGCATTTTAAATGTGGCGGCCATTGTAAATTCTTGGATAGGTGTTGTGAGTACGGACTGGAATAATCCCAGCAACTGGTCGTACGGCACCGTTCCCGATTCTACTACTAATGTTGCTATTTCATCTACCCCACCTTATCAACCAGTAATTGGCAATGACACAATTGCATATTGTAATAACATTACCATAAATTCAGGAGATTCATTAACCATATCAGGCACAGATAGCTTGGTAGTAAGGGGTAATTTTTCAAATAGCGGCAAATTCATTTCAAACACAAGTACTGTTATTTTTGACGGAACTAATCAGATTGTTGGAGGCACAAAATACTACAACCTTATTTTAGAACGTAACGGACTTAAAACTACAATTGGTGATACTGTTAATGGCACTCTAACTTTGGAAGATAGCGCTTTTGTATCCAACGCACCAATATATGGAAGCGCCGCGTCATTAGAATACAACACATATTTAGCAAGAACAACCGGCGTAGAATGGATAACACCCTTTACTGCCACCGGTGGAATTACTATTGCAAATACAGGAGTTATACGTGTGGGTGCAGCCAAGGCAATTAATGCAACAAGCCTTACCGTAAATAGTGGCGCCACACTGGATGACACAATACGTGTAATAAGCGGAACTGGAACTTTTAATCTTTTGGCCGGAGCTACCTTAGAAATAGCAAAAACTACAGGCATCAATGGATGCTTTACCATTACAAACGTTTTACTTAATCCTGCGGCTAACTATGTGTTTCTGCAAAGCACAGCTGCAATGAATACAGGTGCTTATTTAACGGCTGCAGGTAACATTACCCTGCAAAACATTGCCTTTGGTACTACTTTAACAAGTAATGTTGTTGTTACAGGCACATTTACTGTGAAAACAGGAGCGATATTAACAGCGGGATCAAATGTTATTAGCGGATCAGGAGTTTTCTCGCTTCAAAGCGGAGCAACAATTAGAACAACAAATACGACAGGCCTTGATGGTACTATTACAACCTCAGGACTAAACCATTTTGACCCCGCCGCAAACTACACATTCAATGGTACTATAGCCCAAACAACGGGGCTAACGATGCCAAGCACTATAAACAATTTAAATATTAATAATGTTGCGGGTGTAACTCTATCAAATCCGACTACTGTAGATGGAATACTTACACTGACCAATGGCTTACTTACTACGACCACAACAAACTTATTAACTGTAAACGATACATTAACTACCTCAGTAGTTGCACCATCTTCAACAAGCTATGTGAACGGTCCAATGAACTGGAACTTGTCATCAGGAACCGCCTATACTTATCCTATAGGTAACGGCACAAGCTATTATCCTTTTACTATTACACCTACCGGTACATTACCACAAGTGCAGGCACAAGCGTTCAACAGTAATTGCGGAGGAACACCGGATAACATTACGGTTCACTCATTAAGTAATACTGAATACTGGTATGCAGATGTTGCATCTGGAAGTCTTACCGGAGCTATTGTTGGTCTTACACGTCCTAGTGCAATTAGCCCGCTAAATGTTATTGCCACAAGTGCTACTGTTAATGGAACATACTCTACCTTGCATGGCACTCCAACAATAAACTCAATAAATAATTCCGACAACACAGTTAGCTTAGGGTATTTTGTTATGGGCGGATGTTCTAATACTGGCGATACTACTGCTGTAGCATGCAGTAGCTTTAAATGGTATGGAACAGTTTATTCTTCGTCGGGTACACCTACTCAAATCTTAACTAATAAAGCGGGTTGTGACAGCACACTTACACTCCACCTGACTATTAATAATCCTACTACTGGAGACACCACTGCTTCAGCTTGTAGCAGCTTTAAATGGTATGGTAATGTTTATACTTCATCAGGTACACCTACTCAAATCTTAACTAATAAAGCGGGTTGTGACAGCACACTTACACTCCACCTGACTATTAATAATCCTACTACCGGAGATACTACTGCTTCAGCTTGTTCAAGCTTTACATGGTATGGTACAACCTATACTTCGTCAGCTACTCCTACTCATATGTTTACTGATAAAGAAGGTTGTGATAGTACACTTACATTGCACCTGACTATTAATAACCCTACTACAGGAGACACTACTGCTTCAGCATGCAGCAGTTTTAAATGGTATGGCAACATCTACACTTCGTCGGGTACACCTACTCAGGTATTAATTGATAAAGAAGGTTGTGACAGCACACTTACACTTCACCTGACTATTAATAATCCTACTACAGGAGACACTACTGCTTCAGCATGCAGCAGTTTTAAATGGTATGGCAACATCTACACTTCTTCGGGTACACCTACTCAGGTATTAATTGATAAAGAAGGTTGTGACAGCACACTTACACTTCACCTGACTATTAATAATCCTACTAAAGGAGACACTACTGCTTCAGCATGCAGCAGTTTTAAATGGTATGGCAACATCTATACTTCTTCGGGTACACCTACTCAGGCATTAATTGATAAAGAAGGTTGTGACAGCACACTTACACTTCACCTGACTATTAATAATCCTACTAAAGGAGACACTACTGCTTCAGCATGCAGCAGTTTTAAATGGTATGGCAACATCTATACTTCTTCGGGTACACCTACTCAGGCATTAATTGATAAAGAAGGTTGTGACAGCACACTTACACTTCACCTGACTATTAATAATCCTACTACAGGAGACACCACCGCTTCAGCATGCAGCAGTTTTAAATGGTATGGTAATGTTTATACTTCATCCGGCACTCCAGCTGAAATATTAACAAATAAAGCGGGTTGCGATAGTACACTTACACTCCACCTGACTATTAATAATCCTACTACAGGAGACACCACCGCTTCAGCATGCAGCAGTTTTAAATGGTATGGTAATGTTTATACTTCATCCGGCACTCCAGCTGAAATATTAACAAATAAAGCGGGTTGCGATAGTACACTTACACTCCACCTGACTATTAACACCCCTACTACAGGAGACACCACTGCTTCAGCTTGTAATAGCTTTAAATGGTATGGCAACATCTACACTTCTTCGGGTACGCCAACTCAATTATTAACTGATAAAGAAGGTTGCGACAGCACACTTACACTTCACCTGACTATTAACACCCCTACTACAGGAGACACTACTGCTTCAGCATGCGGTAGCTTTAAATGGTATGGTAATGTTTATACTTCATCCGGCACTCCAACTGAAATATTAACAAATAAAGCGGGTTGCGATAGCACACTTACACTCCACCTGACTATTAACACCCCTACTACAGGAGACACCACTGCTTCAGCTTGCGGTAGCTTTAAATGGTATGGTAATGTTTATACCTCATCTGGCACTCCAACTGAAATATTAACAAATAAAACGGGTTGTGACAGCACCCTTACACTTCATTTGACTATTCATAACCCTACTACAGGAGACACCACTGCTTCAGCTTGTAATAGCTTTAAATGGTATGGCAACATCTACACTTCTTCGGGTACGCCAACTCAATTATTAACTGATAAAGAAGGTTGCGACAGTACCTTAACTCTTAATTTAACTATTACTCCAACACCAACTGTAACTATAACGGGAACAAGCAATATAAATATAGGTAGTCGAGATACATTAACAGCCAAAGGTGCTACTACATATTCATGGTCAAGTGGAAGTTTATACGACACCACAATTGTCAGTCCCCTTATTTCTATGACCTACACGGTTACTGGCACCACCAATGGTTGTTCGGGTGTTGCCACCTTTTCTGTAACGGTAGTTCCTACAGGCATAAATTCAATTATGGAAAATACAAATACCGAACTATACCCTAACCCTGCAAACAATGAGTTAAACTTGGTATTTAATGTTCAAAGCCTTCAATCTGATAATAGTGCGGAAATAAAAATTATAGACTTAAGCGGTAAAGAAATAATGACACAAAAAGCATTAGTAACAAATGGCAAAACAATAACACTGAATATTCAATCATTGCCCCAAGGTTTTTATTTTGTGAGAGTACTATTGAATAACAATGAGCAGGTCGTTTCGTTTATAAAGCAATAGGATATTGGTTATTAAAAAAAGCCGTTAGTAAAACCTGTAGGCTTTTTTATGGGAATCAATGCGCGATTACTAATAATCAATATGAATTATTAAACTGATAACCAGCAACATAAGAGAAACAGAATGAGGAGCCTTGTTTTTTTTTAAAATGATACATAATATTGATGTCTTTAAGGAATTATTATCTAAATGGTATTAGAATGGCCATTAATCAACTTAGTATGAAATACCTCTATCTATTACCTGCATTTTTACTTGCAACAACACTTCAACTACAGGCACAAAACAATGTGGGCATTAATGCTACCGGTGCAACACCAGATGCGTCAGCGGTACTCGACCTAAATACGGGGAATAGCGGCAATAAAGGTTTCTTACCCGAGCAAGTTGCACTTGTTTCAAGTACTGATGCTACTACAGTTGCAACACCTGCAACGGGCCTTTTGGTATACAATACCAGTACCGCAGGCCTAACACCAGCAGGTTATTATTATAACAGTGGAACACCCGTTGCGCCACTGTGGGTTTTATTATTAACGAGCAATTCTTCAATTGCAACTGCATGGAATTTACTGGGAAATGCAGGAACAGTTGATGGAACAAGTTTTTTAGGGACAACAGACAATATTCCCTTAAGTTTTAGGATAAACAATAAACAGGCAGGCAGGATCGACAACGCTTTATACAACTCTTTCTTCGGTTACCTTGCCGGTAATTATCCGGCCTCTACAGGAGATAGTAATGTTGCAATTGGCGGAGGAGCATTAAGTACTAATACAGGAGGTAGCGGCAATGCCGCCCTCGGATCAAAAGCACTTTTCAGCAACACATCTGGTGGGCATAATACAGCAGTTGGGTATAATGCTTTAATGCTGAATGTAGCCGGAGACAGTAATACCGCGGTCGGTGCCAATGCGCTTTATAGTAATACCACAGGAAGTGATAATTCAGCATTTGGAACCAACACCCTTTATACTAATACAATTGGCGATAGTAACACAGCCATCGGCTATTCCTCGCTATATTCAAATACAACAGGGATTGACAATACAGCAAGTGGGGCTTATGCGTTAAACAACAATAAGGGCGGCAATTATAATACGGCCAATGGATTATCGGCGTTATACAAGAACACTTCAGGTGGGCATAATACAGCAAGTGGATTTAAGGCTCTAACAGCAAACACCACGGGCGGACATAATACTGCAAATGGATATGAAGCTTTATTTAAAAATACTTTAGGGGCCGGTAATGTTGCTGAGGGTTCAGTCGCACTAAATAAAAACACAAAGGGCACTAATAATACAGCATCGGGATACGAGGCACTTTTTTCAAATGTTACTGGTATGAGTAACACGGGTATTGGGGCAATAGCTGGTTATGCAAACACAGGCAGCAACAATGTTTTTGTAGGTGATAGTGCAGGGTATTTAAATACCAGTGGTACTTTTAATACTTATGTTGGGTACCAATCAGGGGTGGCAAGTGGGCCTATAATAGTATCCAATACTACCTACCTGGGTTATAATTCAGGAATAGTAACTGGTGCCGGCACAGCAAATACTGTAAACCTTGGCAATACAAGCATTACTGCTATCCGTGCCCAGGTAACATCTATAACTGCATATAGTGATAAACGAATAAAAGATAGCATAAAAGATAACATACCCGGGCTTGCTTTTATTACAAAACTAAGGCCAGTTACTTTTTATTACAATATACACCGCGAGAACCAGATTTTAGGAATAAAGGATGATGGAAATTGGGAAGGTAAATATGATATTGAAAAAATAAACCAAAGTGGATTTATTGCACAAGAAGTAGAAGCAGCTGCCAAGGCATGTAATTACGACTTCTGCGGAATTTCTAAACCAACTACCCCTGATGGGTTGTATGGGCTTGGCTATACCTATTTTGTGGTTCCGTTGGTAAAAGCCGTGCAGGAACAACAACAAATGATAGATAGCTTGAGAAACTTAATTGCAAAGATGGAAACTATTTATAAAAACACTGATGCTATGAATAGTGACCTAAAGAATAGTCAGCTAAAAGATGAAAAGGATATTGCAGACCTAAAAAAACTCATCTATTCACTTAGCGAAAAAGCTGATGCCTCAGGCAAATAGTTAACTCTATATCTATTCAAAGTCAGCAAGCAACTAACGTGAAAACCAAACACATACTCTTTTTTTTATTGCTCTTGGGAAGAGTGTTGGGCTTTTCCCAAAACAATGCTGTAGTAATTAATGGTGCCTTTATAGTATTGAATGGCGGTACCTCCACATTGGGAACTTATTTCGTTGTTAATGAAAATGACACACTAGGTATTATACGTCTTGGTAGTGGACAAATAACTTCTGAATCTCAATACAACTATATTAAGTGGAATACAGGCACAGATACAGGAAATTATATTTTTCCTTTCGGAATAGGTAATAATATAGCCAACTACATTCCATTTACATTCAACAAAACAACACAGGGCAGCTCAAGCATAAGCTTATCTACATGGCATACAACCCAGCAAAATGTGCCATATCCAACTGCAACGGATGTAGGGCCAGTTACTAATATGGCGGGCACCCCCGATTCTGTAAATAATGCGATAGACAGATTTTGGGATATTGAAACTTCTGCACCTACTACTGCTAACCTTACATTCTCTTATATGGGTGCGGAAAATACTACTCTTTACCCCATAGATACATTCAAAGCACAGCACTGGAATGGCACTTTATGGGATTTACAAGCGGGCCCGGGAAGCCTGGGTACAGTTACAGGAATAGGATCGATTGGGCCAATCCCAAACCAAAACACATTTTCACCCTGGGTATTAACAAGAGTAAAATTGACTTCACGTATTATAAACGCAACGAACCTAACATGCAATGGAGTTTGTGATGGACAAGCCTCTGCGGCCACCTCCGGAGGTGCGCCTGGGTATACATATTCATGGAACACAACCCCAGTCCAAACAACCTCAACCGCAACAGGGCTTTGTGCAGGCTCCTATACCTGCACAGTTAAAGATGTTACCGGCTGCACAGTTACTGACACTATTACAATTACATCCCCTCCACCTTTTAATATAACAATCACACCATCTGGCGCCACAACAATTTGTTCAGGTGACTCTATTAAGCTTATTGCCAAAGGCGGGGCCTTATATACTTGGAAGCCTTTAACAGGGTTAAACTCAACAACTGCAGACACCGTTATAGCCAAGCCGACAGCAACGACCACTTATACCGTTATTGGCTCCAATGGAAGTTGTAACGACTCCACAACTATAACCATTACCGTAAACCCCACCCCAACAATTATTGCAACCGCTTCTGCTTCCACAATATGTTCAGGCAATGCTGATTCACTATTTGCAAAAGGTGCAACAATTTATGCATGGAACCCTAATACTGGTTTATCTTCTTCTACAAAAGATACGGTTATTGCCAACCCTACTAATACAATAACCTATACTGTAATTGGAACAACCGGCACTTGCTTTGATTCAGCTAAAGTTACCATTACGGTAAATCCTACTCCTACTGTTTTGGCATCAGCTTCTGTCTCTACAATCTGTTCCGGTAATTCAGATTCTTTATTTGCAAAAGGTGCAACAACTTATGCATGGAACCCTAATACTGGTTTATCTTCTTCCACAAAAGATACGGTTATTGCCAACCCTACTAATACAACAACTTACACTGTAATTGGAACAACCGGCACTTGTTTTGATTCAGCTAAAGTTACCATTACGGTAAATCCTACTCCTACTGTTTTGGCATCAGCTTCTGTCTCTACAATCTGTTCCGGTAATTCAGATTCTTTATTTGCAAAAGGTGCAACAACTTATGCATGGAACCCTAATACTGGTTTATCTTCTTCCACAAAAGATACGGTTATTGCCAACCCTACTAATACAACAACTTACACTGTAATTGGAACAACCGGCACTTGTTTTGATTCAGCTAAAGTTACCATTACGGTAAATCCTACTCCTACTGTTTTGGCATCAGCTTCTGTCTCTACAATCTGTTCCGGTAATTCAGATTCTTTATTTGCAAAAGGTGCAACAACTTATGCATGGAACCCTAATACTAGTTTATCTTCTTCTATAAAAGATACGGTTATTGCCAACCCTACTAATACAACAACCTATACTGTAATTGGAACAACCAGCACTTGTTTTGATTCTGCGAAAATTACCATTACAGTAAATCCTACTCCTACAGTAACTGCATCTGTTTATGCTGCTACTGTTTGTTCTGGAGCAACCGATACTTTATATGCTGTTGGCGCCAATACCTACACCTGGAGCCCGAATGCAGGATTGTCCACATCTACAGCAGATACAGCTTATTTAAAACCTAGTGCTACATCTACGTTTACTGTCATTGGAATAACTGGCAGTTGCTCTGATTCTGCAAAAATTGTAATTACAGTAAATACAACTCCAACAATCACAGCATCAGCTTTAAGTACTACAATTTGCAAAGGAGACTCTACCAAGCTTTCTGCAAATGGTGCCTCGAGCTATACATGGGCACCTAATACAAATCTTTTGACACCGGGTTCTGCATCAACCTTTGCTAACCCGAGTTCAACAACTACATATACTGTAATTGGAAACACCGGTGGCTGTTCCGATTCTACCAAATTAACCCTGACTATTAACCCCACTCCAACAGTTACTGCTTATACTCATAACTCAACCATTTGTTCTGGAGCCACTGACAGTTTATTTGCAGCTGGAGCTACAACATATATATGGATCCCGAACAAAGGTCTTTCTTCAGTTACAAGCGATACTGTGGTTGCCAAACCTGCGACCTCAATTACCTATACAGTAATTGGGAATAGCGGCGGATGCACCGACTCAGCTAAGGTAATATTAACCGTAAATCCAACTCCAACAGTTACTTCGTCAGCCTTAGCTAATTCAATCTGCAAAGGAGATTCTACTAAGCTTTCCGCAAAAGGAGCGACAACTTATATTTGGTCACCGGCTGCAAGCCTTTTAACTCCCAACGCAGCATCGACTTATGCCAGCCCAACTTCTAATACTACGTTTACTGTTATTGGCACAAGTAATGGTTGTTCTGATTCATCTAAGGTAAGTATTACAGTTAACCCTATTCCTACGGTTATGGTTTCAGCCTCAATTTCCACGATCTGTTCTGGTGATTCTACCAAATTATCGGCGAATGGTGCCACCAGCTATACCTGGGCACCGAATACCGGCTTATCAACAACAAGTGGTTCGGCAGTCTTTGTCAAACCCACCAATACTGTAACATATACTGTTACAGGTTCAAACGGAGGCTGTTCTGATACTGCTTTAAAGACAATTACTGTTAACCCTACTCCAACAGTTACAATATCGGCGTCCACCAATTCTATTTGTAAAGGTGACTCTGCTAAATTATCGGCAACGGGTGCTGCAACCTATACCTGGAGCCCAAACACTTCATTAACTTCAACCACCGGCGCTACAACAACTACCTACCCAACAACCTCTGTAACGTATACAGTAACCGGTAAGAATGGAAGTTGTTCTGATTCTTCTAAAATACCCATCAAGGTTACTAGCAAACCAAGCGTAACAGTCTCAGCATCCAATCCTATAATTTGTTCCGGCGACTCGACTGCCCTTATGGCAACAGGCGCTACAACATATATATGGGGCCCAAACACATCACTATCTTCAACCACAGGTGCCAATATTTTTGCCAGTCCTTCCAGCAGCATAACATACTTTGTTGTAGGTTCAAACGGTGCTTGCGTCGATTCAGCTAAAGTAAGTGTCACCGTAAACCCAACTCCTACAGTTATCGTATCTTCATCAAGCACATCACTTTGTAAAGGAGACTCAACAACACTTTCTGCAAGTGGAGCAATTTCATACACATGGAGTCCAAACAAAGGAATATCATCAACTACGGGCACTCCTATTACTGCGACACCAATTTCATCTACAACATATACTGTTATTGGTACTTCCGGCAGCTGCTCAAGCTCTGGCACAGTAACTATCACAGTTAATTCAACACCTACCGCATCAGTCGGCAGTTACAAAGAGAACATATGCGCAGGTTCGAAAATAAATTTAAGCGCCTCTGGCGGTTCAACTTATTCGTGGTCGCCGGCTACAGGACTAAGTTCAATTTCAATTGCTAACCCAACGGCATCACCCATAAGCACCACTACATATACAGTTACAATAAGCAATGGGCCATGCTCGGCTATAGATAGCACCATTGTTATAGTTTCATCTATACCGGTTGCAACTTTATGTTGTGATACAACTATTAATCTTGGTGGTAGCGCAAGCTTAGTTACAACTCCTGTGTCCAATGGTTATAGGTATATATGGAGCCCAACAACTGATGTTAGCTGTGCAACTTGCCCCGACCCTACAATAAGCCCAAAAGTTACTGGTACTTATTTTCTAACTATAACTGATAGCGGTGGTTGCAAATCCGGTGATTCGGTAACTATTACAGTTATTGAAAAATGTGGTTATGTATTTGTACCTACAGGATTTTCTCCTAACGGCGATGGGCATAACGATGTACTATACGTAACTGCAGAATGCGTAACGGATTATTATTTTGCCGTATACGATCGTTGGGGGAATAAAGTGTTTGAAAGCAATGATATTAGCATGGGTTGGGATGGTACTTATAAAGGCAAACCCATGAACCCTGGCAATTATATATATTATCTTAATACATCACTGGTAACCGGACAAGAGATTAAGAAAAAGGGAGATGTATTATTAGTACGATAGCTTACTTAAAATGAATATGTATGAAACTATATTGTAAAGCATAACAAAAATGAACACAAAAAAAGGTTCATTTTACAAAACGCTTCTATCGAAAGTGATCTTGTTTGCATTAAGCTTTACGCTAAATGCTCAGGATATACATTTTTCGCAGTTTGATGAAAGCCCACTTACTTTAAACCCTGCAGTTTGCGGAGCATATAGTGGTCAAATTTTAGCTACAGTCAACTACCGCAACCAATGGCCAACTATATCTGGCAGTAATTACGGATACAATACTATGGCAGCCTCATTTCAACTACATAACGTAATGAAGAAATGGATAAAAGGCTACTTGTCGCCAGGCATATCCTTTTTCTCAGATAAGACTGCCAATGCTAACCTGCAAACAACCAATGTTGATCTTACAATTGCCAGCGGCATTTATTTAAATCCATCAAGTAGCCTTTCTGGAGGCCTGCAGGCAGGCTGGGGACAGCAAAGTATAAATTTGCAAAACATTGAATGGGGAGAACAGGTAATTAATGGCCAGTATGACCCCCACGCACCAAGTGGTGAACCGTCAACAGGTAACTCATTCTCTTACCTTGACTTTTCTGCGGGTATTTACTATCATTATACACAAGGCCAAACCACGATGACAAAGAACAATCAATTTAAATTAAATTTGGGAGCGGCCGTATTCCATGTAAACGAACCCCAATTATCATACTACGGTCAATCAACGCCAGGATCTGATTTATACATGCGCTTTGTATTGCATGGTAATGTATTTTACCTTATTAACAATACCAATTTTGGCATTGTACCCTCTTTTATGTTCATGCAACAAGGGCCTGCACAGGAGTTTGATATTGGTTCAAAACTGCGGTATGCCCTTAGGTCGCAACACAAATACACGGGTGAACAAGGGGCCGCAATATACTTAGGTGCGTATTATCGATGGAATGATGCTATAGTTGCATTATTAGGACTAGAACTGGGTTCATATGCAATTGGTTTAAGCTATGACCTTAACACATCATCATTAATAAATGCAACTACAGGACTAGGAGGTTTTGAAATATCGCTTCGGTTCCTTAATCCGAACCCTTTTCTAAGCGGACAAGACGGTATGCGTAATAATAATATCCCCTATTAATGTTAGGTTGCTTTAAGAAGATTATCCAATTACCTTTTTCTGAAAACCGACTTCCCTCCTGAACCTAATAGTAGATAATGGGCATCCACTGAATTTATAGCAACATCAGTATGGTGAGCATAGCCTTCTTTCATTTCCCTGAGTGAATAGCAAGTAACTGCATCAGATGAAAAAAGGTTATCGATTAATTTGTACGACCAATACGAAACATCGCTTTTAGGTTTACCATCCATATTCACTTTAATATTTTCAACCAAAGAATCGGGTGAAAAGTAAATTGTGTGGGATGTATCACTTACATCAGCCCAGGTACCCAGCAAAAGTTGTTTTATATTATTAGTATCAAGTTTTTGACAAGGATCAGAAGGCGAAGGAACTTTTTGGGCCTTACAGTCAACACAAAGAAATAAAGTAACAATTATTGTTATTACTATAATTTTCATAGGCTCTATTTTTTCAAAGAAGCCAAATAGTTTTTCCATGGCTTCCAATAGTAATCATTCCAGCCTTGTTTAATACTATCGGCGTGCTCATCGGGTATATTAGCATGCACCATATTAATAACAGCATCTTTACCTTTTTGCTCGAACAATAAAATAAAAGTAGAATCCACATCATCCTTTGCCCAATCAGATCCATACCACGACTGAACTATTAATTTGTTTTTAACCAACTGCAGATTCTTTCCGGTTATATATCCTTCATGCACTGAAAACTTTGCACCTTCTTTAGCAGATATTTTTGCCGGAACACCACCGGTTATCACTGTATGATGCTTTGAATCGAGGAACATAGAATACAGAACATCTGAATCAGTGTTCTTAAACATTACCTTTTGCGTAATTGTCTTTGGCATTTTACTTGCAATTTATTTAACTATACTAACCCGACCAACAAAACGGTGTTTCTTATGTTCTACACAATCAACTGCTTCAATAAGGTAAACATAAGTATCCTCTTGTGCAATATTGGTGCCACCATTTACTGTACCGTCCCACCCTTGGTTAATATCATTAGTGTTATAAAGCATCATTCCCCATCTGTCGAATATATACATGCCAAAGCTACATATGTAAGTTCCTTTAGCGGTAAACACATCATTTAAACCATCACCGTTTGGCGAAAATGCATTAGGAATATAAATAGTAAAAAATGGAGATATTTCAATACATTCTTCAGTTGAATCCACACAATTATGAATATTTACTACAGTCAATTCAGGGCAATATCGTCCTGTATCAATAAAGGTATGTTGTGGGTTTTCAATTGAGCTGGTATTATCTGTTTGATCCTTAAATTCCCAGAACCATGTTTTTATACCATATGCATCAGTACTTTCATCTTTAAAATAGATGGTAGGGTTCATTATAGTAGTTGGTTGTGGCGATGCTGAGAATTTAGCCACAGGGTGGCTGTATGCTGTTATCATATTAGGGATTATCAGACTATCAACACAACCGCTATCAGACGTTACTATTAAGCCAACTGTATACACACCAGCATTTTGATAACAATACATAGTATCCTTTGCTACAGATGCTCCTCCATCGCCAAATGTCCAGCTCCATGAGCTTATATTTCCACTGGCAGCAATAGTGCTAGTGTCATTAAATCTAATACACAAAGGGGTACATCCATTCAAGGTATCAGCAATAAAATTAACCACTGGTATAGGATCAACTATGGCTTTTACACTATCTATTACGGGAACATCACCACAAGCATCGTGCACGGTTACAGTATATTCGGTAGTAGTACCCGGCGTTGATGTTACTGTGGCCGTATTGGTATCATTTAAACCTGCGGGTGGTACCCAACTGTAGGTATAAATTCCATCTCCCCCTTTAACAGTAGCTGTAAAGCTTAAGCTTCCCCCCGGACAAGTTGCTTTGTTAGGAGAAATACTAATAGTTAATGGGGGGTTTACTGTAACTGTAACATAAACCGGCAATGAAGGGCAATTATTTGCATCGACAGTAGTAATAGTATAGGTTGTAGTTTTAGAAGGCGAAACGCTGACAGAAGGGCCAGTTAAATTCCCAGGCATCCAGTTATAAGTATATCCTGGCGTACCGCCTATCGCTGAAACAGATAAGGTAGCCGATTGCCCAATACATATAACCTGGGGGCCACTTGGTGTAGCTACTACCAAAGCAGGTTGAGTTATTGTAACAGTTACTGTACTAGTGCAACCAATTTTATCAGTTACTGTTAATGTATAATTACCCGCAATAAGGTTGGATGCAGTTTGTGTAGTTTGTGATGTTGGACTCCAGGAATAAGAATATGGTTGTGTTCCGCCTTTCCCTCCGCCAACCGCTGAACCATTATTACCACCAAAACATAGTACATCTGTAATTCCGGTAATTATTGCAGTGTCGCCAGGTAAACTAGGAACAATAAAATTAACAGTATCCTTACATTTATTAGCATCTGTAATTATCAAAGTATAATTAGTGGGTAAAACATTATTTATACATGTTGTGGTTGCCCCATTACTCCACGCATATGTATACCCAGGCGTTCCGCCGCCGGCAGAGCCTCCATTAACACAAGCACTTCCATTAGGAAGCCCACATGTTGCCGTAACCGGCGTAACCGCTCCGGTTACCGGAGTTGGTTGACTAACGACAAGACCAGTACTATCAACAACACAACCATTCGCATCAGTAACAACAACCGAATAAGTTCCGGCACATACATTTAATTGACTCGTTGATGTAGCCCCATTACTCCATGAATATATATATGGCTTAGTACCACCAGAAGGGATACTTAACAACTGACCATTACACTCTCCATTACAACTTACAGGAAAAGATGCGCCACTAAGCAATAACTGCGTAGGTTGTTTTATAGTATCAATTGCTGAAGTACTACAACCTGCCGCATCTTGAACGGTAACCGTATAAACGCCAGCAGCCAGATTACTAGCCGTTGCATTAGTGCCACCGCTTGGAGTCCATGCATAGGTATATCCGGGGGTTCCATTTGCTACCCCCACAGTTGCGCTACCAATGGTTTGCCCAAAACATTTTTCATTTACCGTATTAGTAATAGAATCTCTCGGCCCATTTGAATTAGGTACTACAATTGGTACAGGTTGCGTACAATTATTTGCATCGGTAATAGTAACGGTAAAGTTTCCAACTGCTATACCCGAAATCGTTGAAGTAGTTTGACCTGAGCTCCACTTATATGTATATCCGGGAGTTCCACCAGACACCGTAACTAAACCGGCGGAGCCATTACTTGAACCGCATGTAGGTGGAGTAATTGAGGAGGTTTCTGTTATAACTGCCGGTTGTGTTATAGTTGAATTGGCCGTAACAGTACAACTATTATTATCTGTAATAGTTACCGTGTATGAGCCCGCACCTGCAGTTATAGCAGATGTAGTTGCTCCGTTTGTCCATGAATAAGTATATCCCGGTGTACCACCAGAAGTACCAGCGGTAGTTATACTTCCATTCCCGCCATTACATAATACATTAGTAGTAGCTACAACAGGATTGATTGCTGTTGGCTCAGTAACTGCGATAGTAGCTGTACCAATACAGCCATTAGCATCTTTAGCTGTAATAGTATAGGCACCTGCAGATAACCCAGTAATATTAGTTCCTGTAATTCCATTACTCCAAGAATAAGTATAGCCTGGCGTTCCCCCACTTATACCCGTTAAAGATGCAGTGCCATTTGCCGCTCCATTACACAGTATATTAGTAGCCGTTATAGTTGGTGTAATTGTTGCACCCGTACTCGGTACGGTAACCACAGTATCAATGCTGCAGCTATGCGTATCAGTAATAGTAACTGAATAGGTACCTGCGGCAACATTTGTAATAGCCGAGGTAGTTTGTCCAGTATTCCATGAATAAGTATACGCAGGACTTCCATTACTTACCGCTACTGTAGCGGAACCATTATTTGAGGAACAATTCGATGGAGTTGTGGAAAGTGTAGCTGTTAATTTAGTAGGTCCGGTTATTGTTGCAGTTGATGTTTGTGTACATCCTGACAAATCTTTAACTGTTAATGTATATGTTCCGGCAGGTAATAATGAATCCTTTGCTCCAGTCTCTCCATTATTCCAACTATAAGTATACCCGGGATTACCTCCGGTTACGTTTGAAGTGATATTGCCTTTTTCTCCAAAGCAAGCAATATTATTGGGGGTAGTTGTAACAGTAAGTGAAGGGTTAATAGTAACCGTTGTATCTAATGTATAGGTACAACCTTTACTTATAGTAACATCCAAGGTATACGTTCCACTTTGGTTAACTACTACTGATTGACCATTGGATGGGCCTACTATACTAGGCCCTGACCATGCATATAAACTATCACCTGGAGGACCCGTTAATGTAGCGTTAGTACATGTAGGTACAATAGTAGGGTAAACCTGGCCACAAGAGCAGTCTATATAAGCATACCCGAAATGCACATCATAAATACAGCCTGCAGCAATAAACTGAAGAGTAACTGTCGTTCCAATATACGGCTTCAGATTAAAAGATAAGGTAGTCCATCCCTTATAATATACGGGATCTGACAAAGCTTGAGCAGCAGTCGTATTAGAGGTTTGAAATCCAGCAGGAGGAGTACCGTTAGTACAATGAATATTATAATCCAAGCATGTAATTTTAGCACCAGATGCATCAAGTACTTGTGCTTCAAAATAAGGTGCTTCAGTTAAAGTATGTCCGCCATCACAAAGACAAACGGCATATCTAAAGGTAAAAAGCGAGTTAGCAGATGTAACTGTATATGCCTGTTGAATAAGCTCTCCAACACCGTCAGCTGGAAAACCACCATTACTATAGTTACAACCAGCATTCGCACTCTCTCCTCCTATACGACAAGCATACTTCCCTCCACCTGGATCAAGCATTGGAAAGCTACCATATGGATCAACAGGAGAAGCAGCTGTACATAACGTAAACCAGTTACACGAAGATTCTGCAGCATTAGTTGCACCTTGGTTAGGGGCAATTCCAGCTACAATACTCTTTAAAGCTTTGGTTGAATTGGCATTTTGACCAACAAACCCAGTCCAATTTGTAAAATCACCTGTCTCGAAATCAGCATTATTACAAACCGATGCAAAGGCAGCATCATATTTAGGTGTTGGTGTATTATCAGATTCTTCTAGCATTGACAAATTATACTTGTCTACAACAAACTGCCTTTCCTTAATATGTATATATCTTAAAAGTCTTTCTCCTTTTAGACCTTTGGCTTCGTGACTACCCAGGGCTCCTTTCCAATCAAATCCATTTAAAGTATCGCGGCTAAAAAATAAATACTCATGAGGTATACTAACAGTTTGAGAGAAACTTTTACCAAACCAAAACAGGCCGATAAGAATAAATAAAAAACTTTGTATTTTTAATTTCATACTACTCTTTCAAACAAAATAAACGATTTAGTTTTCTTAACTATACAAATATAGTTTTTTCGAGTCTTCTTTCCAATAATATTATATCAACAAAATATGAACCTTTTAGATTGAGTTTTATAAAACAAAAAAAAACCTGCATATTGCAGGGCTTCTCGTGCCTTAAATACAGCTTTAGTTTTGTGCGTGCAACCCCACCCTATTACCTTCAGTATCAACGAAGAATGCCATACAACCAATTTCAGGAGATATTTGTGTTTTAGGCATCACAACTTTGCCACCGTTTGATTCAATCCTATCAATTACAGTTTGAATACTTGGGTTGGCATTTAAATAAACAACAGCTCCATCGGTAGAAGGTTTGTGGTTTGTGCTTTGAGCCAAAGCGCCAGAAACTTTTCCATTACCCATGTCTGCCGGGAAACTTGACATTTTCATGCCCATCATTTCAGGCATGTCTTCCATTTTAATGTTAAAAATAGATTCATAAAATTTCTTTGCCCTGGTAATATCCTTTGCAGGAATTTCGAACCAGTTTAATGCGTTTGCTGTTTTTTCCATGATGATTTGTTTTTGGGTTTATTATTATTTGATCTACTAAAGACGAATTTACTGCCCCAATATATAACAATTCTGTTAGCTGAATATTAAATCTTATTATCAAGCTCTGCTTCACCACCATCATGGCATTTAATCACATTTTATCACATCTCAATTATGCAAAATAATTTCCCTTCAGAATTATTATTTATTCCTTGCATGGAATAGTTAATTAACTATTTTTGCTGTGTTTCAAAATAACATAGCGAAATCATTACGTATCATGCAAGGTAAACTTATAGCAGTAGCAGGTAATATAGGCTCAGGCAAAACAACCCTTACGCGTTTGCTGGCAAAACACTACAAGTGGAAACCTCACTTTGAAGATGCAGATGAGAACCCTTACTTAAATGATTTTTACGAAGACATGCAGCGCTGGTCATTCAACCTGCAAGTATCATTTTTAAACAGCCGCTTACAACAGATACAGCAAATACGTAAGAACAACAAGACTGTTATACAAGACCGCACCATATACGAAGATGGATACATTTTTGCATCCAACCTTCATTCAATGGGTTTAATGACCACACGTGATTATGAAAATTACATGTCGTTATTTGCAACCATGCTCGAGTTTGTATTGCCACCCGATATACTTATTTACCTGAGGGCAACAGTGCCTACATTGGTAAAGCAAATACAAAAACGTGGTCGCCCTTACGAAGAATCTATCCGCCTCGATTACCTCAGAAGATTAAATGAGCGTTACGAAGCATGGATTGACACTTACGAACATGAAACTAAGGGTAAGCTTATTATCATTGACGTTGACGATAATAATTTCTCAGAGAAGCAAGATGACCTTGATAAGGTAATTAAGGTTATTGACAGTAAGCTGTTCGGAGGCTTATTCTAGAGAATTTCAGAAAGCACTTTTACTATTCTTTCCGTCGATTTGCCATCCCACATGGGTGGTATAGTACCTTTTTTGTATGTTCCCTTCTCAATACTTTCTATTTTCTGCTGAATCAAATCCAGATCGAAAGGAATAAGTTCATTAGTACCCAAGGTAACCGTCACTGGCCTCTCGGTGTTAGCTCTTAGTGTAAGACAAGGTATTTGCAAGAAAGTAGATTCTTCCTGTATCCCTCCGCTATCGGTAATTATAAAGGCGCTTTCTTTTATAAGCTTCTGAAAAGAAAAGTAATCCATTGGCTCAGAGAATATCAAATTCGGATTTTGCTTAATCTCATCATACAAGCCAAACTTCTGCATATTTTTCACAGTACGTGGGTGCACCGGAAAAACAAGCTTGTATCTTTTTGTAAGATGTGCAATCAGCCTACTAAGTTTCGTTAAGCCTTCTTCGGTATCAACATTCGAAGGACGATGAATGGTCATCAATACAAACTTCTTAGGGCTGATATTAAGCTTATTTAATATTGTACACTTTTCAATACTGTCAGAAAAAGCAACCATGGTATCTATCATGGTATTGCCTACAAAGTATATACTTTCTTTTTTTCGTCCTTCTTTTATCAAGTGATCATAACCGCTTTGCTCTGTTACAAAAAAGTAATCGGCTATGGCATCAGTAAGCACTCGGTTAATCTCTTCAGGCATAGTGCGGTCCTCACTACGCAGTCCGCTTTCGAGGTGAGCAAGTGGTATATCCATTCGGGTAGCAACCAATGCACCTGCAAGTGTTGAGTTTACATCTCCCGGAACAATAATAAGATTGGGCTTATATTCATTTACTACCTTTTCAAGCCCTAACATTATCTCAGCTATTTGCGAAACAGGAGAACCGGGCTTTATATTCAAAAATATATCGGGCTGTAGGTTAAACTGCTTAAAGAACACCGAAGACATAGCATCGTCGAAATGCTGCCCTGTATGAACTATCTGGCAATCTAAATTCGGGTATTGCGCTACCAATCTTTTAAATTGGGTAACCTTAATGAAATTAGGGCGGGTGCCTATTACTATGAGTATTCGTTTTTTCACCTTGCAAAAATAACCTTTTACAGCAATGCCTTATCTATATTTAGCCAATACCTCGCCTACCCTTTTAATCTCAACTAAAGGTATGCTTGCCTCAGTTGAAAGCTCTATAAACCGCTGGGCATTTAAAATGAACCTGGGCTTATCGGCAGTTTCATTTGTACCAATAGTAATTGAGTCACAAAGACTAAAAAAAGGAACAGCATTACTTCTCAGATATTCTTTAAACTTTTGAACGTCTCTCTTTACATTTATAACACACTTAAAATAAAGACCCTCATTATCATCGTAGGCAATTGTAAGTTCAGGATTATTGGTTATTGAATCAGATAATACCCCATACTTTTCTTTCCGCACTTTAGTTTTACCATTAACAATCTCCATAACGTACTCTGCAGCATCCTTTTGGTTACCACTCATCGTTTCAATAGACTTACCTAAAGCACATCTTGATAAGACAGCTTGCCACAGTTTATCTAAAACAGAGAACTTATACCCAAATACCCTTGATTTAAAAAAAAGACCAGACTTAATATTAGCCCACCAGGGAGGATTGTTTATTTGGCTGGTGTAGAATTTCTCATCTATGGTTTTAATCAACCCACCACCTGCTGCAGTAGTAGACTTGCCCGGGCCAAATGAGTATATGATGCTTCCGTATGTAAGTAGCGATTCATCAGTTCCATAACATTGGGCCATGTCATGTATTAGCAACACTCCATTCTCTTTGCAAAATTGACTTACTGCATTAGTATCCGGATGGATAAAGCCGTATAAGTGAACCAATATAATAGCCTTTACATTCTGTTTTTCTATTAGCTCCAAATCATAATTTGTCCAATAATTACTTTCTTTAATATCGAGATATAGCGGCTGCAGGTGCTCTTTTATAACAGCCTCCTTTAACGAATCGCATACAAATAAAGGAACTGCCACCTTATCCTTAGGTTGAAGGCCAAAACATTTAAGCACAAGCCTTACTGCATTTTCGCCTGAATTGACAGAATACTTCAACAACCCTTTGTTATGGGGTATCTTAAGGGTTTCAATCGGGCCTGGGAAATAGTAATCCATGCGCTTTTTAATTCTCAGGTTTCATTTTCATGAAATCGGTATTCAGTTTATAGGAACGTATTGCCTTACGTATAAAATTGCGGAATGTATCAATGTTATACTGAGTAAGCATTTTGGGGTGCGATATAAACTGCATGTAATCATTCTTCCTCAAGAACTTTAGATATAGAGATAGCTTCACCTCGTTTATTAATTCCACAGATACCATTTCGTTCCCTTTATCCATTGTAGGAGGCCCAATATCAGATACTATACCCACTCCATCGCCATGAGAGCGGGAGCCGCTCCACCAAAGGTATTTCAAATAGAACCTATTTATCAGTCTTTTTACACTTGGAAGCTGCAGTATACTGATTGGGAATTCTGTATATCTGCCATTACCAGGCACAGCCACATCGGTAGAGAAAGTATACGGAATAGTTGTTTTAACATCTGAGAAATCGTAATGCTGGCCAGGCGAAATATACTTTGACCCAGGCAACACACTAAAATCGCATTGCACATTATGCTTTTGAAACAAAGGATCGAAATCCTCAAATGGTTGTATTGACCAACCGCCAGCCCGGTAACCAACCGGAATATAATTATTACCCACAATTTCCCTTAATAATTCCACCGACTCATTGAACCATTTTTCGCGTTCATTTTTATCAATATTATGCATGCGGTAATGCGAGTAGTTGATAAGCTGCCATTGATTAGCTTCCTTTAAATAAGTAGCGTCTATCCAATGTGGGTGCAAATGCGGAAACACGTAATGCCCCAACCGAACAGCTTGCTGTAACTGCTCAACTACCATCTCATAGTCCTTTTTAGCAATAGAGCTTTCTTCTGTAACCTTCTTTAACCGAAAAAGCCAAAGGGTATCCACAAAAAAAATGGCTGAAGAAATATTATAATCGTAAAAAAGATTGAGTAGCTTGCGTGTGGGCTCTATGACACACCTATAAACACTACCACTCTTCTTTCCTAAAAAGAGTTCATAATCGAAGGTGAACAGAACATTTTTTACGGGCTTGTTGCGCATATTACTCAACTAATTTTTCAAGCTCTTCGTCAATAATATCTTTATGCTTCACTGCACGCTTTAAAGTGCGATTAACTTTTAAAAGCCCGTCAAATATTCTGCACTGCATGGTATCTATGTCCATCTTCCATAAATGGCCATGCAAAAGTTCGCCACCAAATTTTTTCTTAAAATTCTGTATCCCCTCTAATTTAGTGCCGGCAACATTACTAAGCCTGGCCCCAACAAAATCATATTGTTTAACACCCTTAGTTTTCAAAATCCGTATGGCTTCCCATTGCAAATAATCCATAGCCCCGGGGTTATCCATTTTAGCAGCCATTGCCCCATGTAAATAGTAACCGGAATAAGCAGTATACGGAATAAACAAACCAGCCTGCGGTTTACCACTTACATAAGATACACCGCACAAAATATTATTACTGCTCAATTGCTTTGCCATTTCTAAAAAGTGCTCCTCAGTATCGCAATACATTTTAGAACGCTCCATTGTATCCCTATATAGCTTATAAAAATCAGCGACATGCTTAACGCCCCATTTCAGTTCCACTCCATTCTTTTGGGCATTCCGTATTTTATTACGGCCTTTAGGGTCAATACCTAAGAATAACTCTTCTTCAATATGCTTTGCCATATTTACAACATAGGTACCAAAGGGGCAAGAAACAGAACCTGTAGGCACGGCCTTAAAAACGGCATAACTATATGACTGTACCACCCTTATTCCTAGTTTCTTCTTTTTAACGAGAGAAGTGAATTCATTTAAAAATTGCTTTTCATCTTTTGCTGAAAGCCTTGTACCTGAAACGGTAACTGGTGGATATATGACTTGTAAAAGTGCGAATGATTTTACGGCGTACTTACGTACCGGCATTAACGTATTTAATATCTTAGAATAAAACAACAGGTAATTATCAGACTTCTTTATAAAAGCCTCGTAGCCTACGGATAGAAAATAAGGCAATACACTCTCATCAAAATCAGAATGACTTACTATTTCATTTCTTGTTATTACTTCCATTCCTTAAAACAGGGTCGTTATTTAAGTAGCGCCTCAACCTGCTTTGCTAAGTTACTATATTCAAAAAGAGAGAGGTCAAAATTTTCATAAGAAAGTGAGTTGAGCTTATTCTTGTCTGTTATCCAGCCCAGCATATCACCAATGGTTTCATTTGAGAATCTAACTCCAATTTTGTTCTCTTCAAGGAACCTACCCACCCTACCATCAGGGCCAATTAAGAAAATCCTTTTATGGAGTGCCATACATTCCATAAGCTTGGTATTAAACTGTATATCCTCATGGTCCTTTGCAATTATAATGAGTCCCATTGATGCCCCATTAAGTATCTGTAAGGCCCCTTTATATGGCTTTACGCCATGATACACTATGAATCCTGGCTCAGCCTTCTGCAAAATAGTCAATCCACTATCATTTACATGCCCACAAAACTCAAACTGCACATTTGCTTTTTTAAGAACTTCCATATTCCTATTAATAAAACCAACTAAAGCTTCAAGGTTATCTTCAGTTCGCGGGTATAGTGAGCCATAATAAACTATCCGAAACTTATCATCGCTTGAAACAGGGAGATTCTTCAAAAAGTTATAATCAGACGAATCAACACCATTGGTTATGGTAACAAACTTATCACTTGCTTTACCTAATACTTTTTCAAGTCCCTCGGTAATGCCTTGCGAAATTGAAATAACAGTGTCGACTTTATCTAAAGCATTTTTTTCAATTTGTAGTTGGTACCGCATTCGTTCATCTGACAGGCTATAGAATTTTGAAAAATCAGCGTGTTCGGCCCACGGGTCCCTAAAATCAAGAATAATATTCAATTCAGGATGCTTATCTTTCAGTTCAGCCACATAATGCATTTGCTGAAACGGTGGGGCTGAAACAATTACATTCTTTATATTTTCTCGCCTGGTTATCTCCAGTATCTTAGCTTGCAAAGCATCCTTCCAGCAAACCGACTTATCGTATATATTCCCTTTATTGGTAAGGTTTAAATACCTAACCGTTAATGCATACTTTACTTTCTGAACAAAGCTTGAGATCTTATAATTCGCAAGTATTTCCGGGTAACCACCATTAATACGATGTATTGTTATACCATCTTTAGAAGATGTATCATACTCACTTTTTTCATTAGGTGTTGCTGTTAACACATGAACTTTATTCCCGGCACTAGCAAGATGATGCACCATTTTAGACCAGCGCCTACCTCCCACATTGGTAGAAGGAGGAAAAGTATAGGAAACTATAAGTACTGATTTCCCCATTTTTACTTACGCTCAAATATTGCCCGAAGAATAAACTTAAATGGCACTAGTATCTTTATAACCCTGTAGTATTGCTTCCAATAAACCTCCATATTGGGGTAATCGGTGTGTTTGTGAATGGGCGCCGACATATACTGGGCAAATGTTTCATCGGTAAAACCCAATTTCTTTTTCACATACTCAGTGTCCTCTTTCAGCATTTGCGGATTTGGATAGGTAGGTTTCTTCATTTCTTCTAACGCTTCTTCACGGGTTATTTGCCCGGAACAAATAAGTACTGAATAATGAAACTGTCTTTTATCGATGTGGAATTTCTGTGGTAAAATATAGCCTTGATAAAAGCGGGTAAATACCGATTCGTAGTGCTTGCCTCCGTAATCGCGCCAGCCCATTTCTTTTATAATTATATCCTTCGCTTCTTTTTTATCGTATTTAACATAGTTAAGCAACCGAATATTTTCGAATTTTTTAGTCAGGGAATAATAGGACATCCTCCAGGTTGAAAAATGAGGAAAAGTCTTCATTTTACGTTTACCAAACAGCTTATGAATAGCCTTTATATTAATAATATCTAACTTATCGTGCCTCCAGCTTTTGGGCATGTATGTTCCTTCTGTAACCAGGTTATGGCCGCTCAACAAACTACTTATTCCGTGCTTTTCTGCAACCTTGTAGATGGATGCTACTAAAGCATAATCATATGGCAATTCAATATCTACCACACCTGCTTTAAAGAACGAAAGCTGAATATCTTTAAACTCCTCCCAATCAAGAACTATTGTATGCAGGTCGAACCCTGTATGCTGAATGATTCCTTCAATATTCTTAACAGACAATTCCGAATTCCAGCCGTTATCGCAATGTACCAATAGCAGTTTTAAGCCCATTTTTTTTGCGAGATATGCAAGGTACGTACTATCTACTCCGCCACTTACTCCCAGCACTGCATCATACTTTTTGCCTTTACTACTTTCTTTAATTCTAGCGAAAACAGAGTCTAAGTTTTGACCTTTTGAATTAAGAAAATCCAGTTGAGCAACTTCACGTTCATAGTTTAGACAATGGTTACAAATACCCCTTTCATCAAATACCAAATCAGGGTCGTTTACATTATCCATAATGCAACGTACACAAACCTTCATTTCTTTATTCTCCTTATAATCGGGCATACAACTTATTTATCTCTTCCTGCGAAGGGTAATTTATCAAAATCGAATCAATATCGCCTTTATATACAAACATACTACCCGCTGCAACTGCGGATACACCTGACTTAGTAATAGCGTCATAAAAGTCTTCCATGCCATCAGCACCTCCACAAGCAATAACAGGCACATTTACCGCCGTGGTTATTTTAGCAAGCATTGGTAGATCATATCCTAAACGGGTACCATCTTTATCTATGGATGTAATAAACAACTCCCCTGCTCCCGCTTTAACGGCCTGCAAGGCATAATCTACAGGGTTAGAATTGGTTTTATGAGTAGCCCCGACCGTAAAAACCGAAGCGCTACCCAATAGACTCTTTTTATAATCTATTGATACTACCGCACTTTGGCTACCATATTCTTCAGCAATTTGGGCAACAAGCTCAGCACTGTTTTCAAATGCAGAATTAATAACCACCTTTTCGACACCCAAATTAAAAACAGCACGAGCCTGATCCATATTACTTATTCCGCCACCATATGCCATAGGCATAAAACATTCGCTGGCAATATCTTCTATCAGGACAAAATTCGGTCCGCGTTTTTCAATAGTAGCATCAATATCAAGTATTACTATTTCGTCAACACCTTTATCGTTAAATATTTTAACGGCGTTAATCGGGTCGCCAATATAATTGGGCTTTTTGAAACCAATGGTCTTATACAATCCATTGCCTTTTATAAGCAATACCGGTATTATACGCACTCTCCTCATCGCTATTTCGTTGCAAAGTTATTGAGAAGGTTTAAGCCAAACCGGTGGCTTTTTTCAGGGTGAAACTGTACCCCTACAATATTTTCATGTTCAATAGCGCAAGCAAACTTAAACCCGTATACCGCTTCAGCAACCGAATACGCTGGGGTATACTCTACATAATATGAATGCGCAAAATAAAACCGTGGCTGTTCAGTATAGCCTTCAAACAACCAATGATTTGGCTTGTATTCAACGTCAGTCCATCCCATGTGAGGGATAGTGAGTTTTTGTTCCTGTGAAAACACAAATTTCTTAGTTTGTAATGGTATCCAGTTTAACCCATTTACATTGCCTTCCTCACTATGCGAGGTTAAAAGCTGCATACCCAGGCAAATACCCAGTACAGGTACCTTCTCGTTCAACGCCTTCTTGTTAAGCACATCCAACAAGTTCATGCTTTTAATGTTCTCCATTCCTTTGCCAAATGCACCTACCCCTGGAATGATTAATTTACCTGCACCTGCTATAACATCAACATCAGAACTTATAACCGAATCATGACCCAGCTTACGCAGCATATTTTTAATTGCCGCCAAATTGCCCAAGCCGTAATTTACAATTACAATACTCATTTACTATGTGGGGTATTCAATAATTCAACCATAAAGGGAGATTGCTTCAATCCTGTTTTTTTAAAATATTCTAGCACAGTTAAATCTGAGAACATATCAGCTTTGGCAAATAGATCCTCTTTACTTCTAGCACAAATATAGCTCAAAGCTTTGCCTGGTAGTTCTAAGCCCTCTTCACCCGGCATCATCAGGCACTTAAACCCGAAATAAAGCCGTTCGTAAATAACGCTCGAATACATTGCTATACCAAGATCAACGGCATCGAAACATAAGGAAGAAGGTAGTTCGCTATCATATATTGTGAAGCTGAGCCCATTAAAGAAAGAGTTATAGTGGTCTTCTACTAATCTCTTATTCTCTGCACGTTTTTCACGTGGATGGGGGAACACTATTAATTTTTTTGCCCGATTAGCCCTTAAATACTCTGCCAGGTATGATTTAACTAAATTTTCGTTTCTTGCACTGTTTTTATGGTCTACATCTCCTTGCATAGCCCGCATATATGCTGCAGTAGAATAAAAACCTATTACGTTCTTGTTCGTATCGTATCTACCTCCGTTGAAATAATGAGCGGCCGAACCAGCTATAGTTTCCGGCCCCCAAACTTCTATAGCATCTACCTGAATAGTACTTTTATATTCATCTACTTCGTCTAACTGGTTCATATCGCATAATATCAGTTTATCAGCAGCCACTATAATACTATTCCAGAACTTAAGTGGTGTAAGCGATGTTATTTTATTAACCCTAACACCCATATTTTGTAATGCAATTGAAGAAATGTTTGAATCCTTCTCGTAAATAGAATAGTAATACAAAGTATTGACCTCTTCTTTTTTTACAATTTTAATCAGATTTACTAATTCTATATACTCAATAAAAATCATACCCAATGAACCTTCATATTCAGCAAACAGGGTTAACGGAAGCAGGAATATAAAAAGCAAGGTTTCAAACAATAGTTGTAAAAACTTATCGCTCAAACTGAAGTAAGCAAGCAGTTTATCCTTCCATATGCTACCATTAACAGGGTGCTTTAAAAAAAATTCAATATGCCCCTTTCTGGCTTTTTCGTTAGCTACCGAAGAATCGTTATCATAGAAAAAAATATCCCCTGATGTATATTTATGACATGCATCATTAAGCATTATTCGCTTACAAGTTAAGGCTTCTAAATACTTTTTCAAAAAGAAGCCAAAACTATGCTTGCTTTTATCAGGGTATCTGAAAGTTAGTGAAAACAACGTTTTCCCAGCTAGAGAATATTTAGAAAAGCCTTTAGGTGACAAGGCAAAGCTTATTATGGTACGAACGAACAATATCCATGTTTTAAAATGCACCATACTGCTCTGAAGTAGTCTTCTATTTTACGCTATATTTTTCAGCCAGTATTTTTTGAATAGTGGAATCAAGAATTCCTTCGCGCCTAAATATTTCCTCAATAAACTCTCTGAAAGCTCCCTCACCACCAGATTTTTTAGTCACAAAATCCACTTTATCTTTTATATAACTCGGGGCATTGGCAGGCGTACCAGAAAACCCTACTTTTTGTAATAGATTCAGGTCGATGTAATCATCACCGATGTATGCTAGTTCGGTTAACTTCAATTTCAGCTTTTTGCAAAGCTTTTCAGCATCAGATAATTTATTACGCGAGCCCTGGATAAGATGTTTTATTTTCAATTTATTTGCTCTGCGTTCAACAATTTTAGTATCCTCGCCGGTTATAAAAACCACCTCAATCCCCATAGTACTACAGAGCATTACCCCAAAACTATCAGCGGTATTAAACTTCTTCCATTCATTATCTTTCTGGTCGTAATACATACCTCCATCGGTAAGTACCCCATCCACATCAGTTAATACAAGTTTAGGCAGCATATTTTAACAATAAATATTATTCGAGGCTGTTTTTATACACATAGTAACTATAACACTCAAAGTTACACACTTTAACCAAAGTAAGAGCAGGGTAGTCTTTATGGTATGGCGGATTTCCTGACATAACCTTATCAATAACAAAATCTGCTTGTTTGTTTGCCAACATTCTATTAAAAACCTCATTACTTGGTTTATCAATAAAATCAATTTCGTAACCATTTAAAGCAGGCTTACAATCAGTGTATAGTTGATATGTAAGTGGAAACCCTTCTATAACAACCTTATTATTGATCAAAGGCCGAAGGCCTACAAGACAATCTCTTACTTCATATTTCCTATTTACAATAAACACATTAATAGTAAACACCAGGTTAATAAGTAAAGAAACAACAAAGAGAAAAGTAAACGCTGACTTACCATAGCTATAGCTATTAAATAATACACCCCAAATAAAGATACCGGCCAATGTCATACAACTTCCGATATTTATAATATTGAACCACATAGGAGTCGCACCAAAGCACCCTACACCGTTATAATTCCAATAATCAGGCGACTTATTGGTTTTGTAGTTAAACCAACAAATTACAATAGCCGCAAGAAGCCATGCTAACATCAAAAATTTACCAGATGTCTTTAACACAAAAGTTTTAAGGTCAAAATCATTAAACACCAGAAATAATAACAACATGATGACAGGTAAATCAACTAACATCTTCTTGAACGGATAACTGATAGCAAAGAAATTCTGCAAGACTTGACAAATTAAAATCAGCAATATTAGTAGCGAAATGGAACCATTTTTTTCGTTTTTCTTAAAGGCCTTAATAAGCAACAGAGGCAATACTACCAGTGACACAAACAAAAGCGGTAACTGATATCGAAAAAAACCCGTATTAGTAAGAGCGGTTATACCTCGTTGAAATAAAGCCTTAATATTTCCACTTGCCAATAATATATCGTTATCTCCTCCTCCGTAACTTATAACCTTATTAACAACAATACTTAAACTGCTGCCAATCAAATGCAATCCGGCAAAAAAAGCCAGGAAACACAAAACTATGCCTGTAAGAAAGTACACCAGCAATAAAGTTTTTTTTTGCTGAATTGCTTTTATGAAAACAAACAACCCCACTCCTGCTAGTAAAAAGAAATTCATCACATACACAAAAAAATACGGCGAAGGCAGCAAAAAAACCAAGCGCAATTAATGGCAAAGGGTTTTCAAACCCATATTTAACAATTAGCCAGATAACCCATGTAACAGCCAATACCGAAAATATTTGAGGGTTATTATAACGTGAGAAAGCAAAGAGATAAAAGTTTGTTGCCATTATGCCCATTAACAATAATGACAATTTATTTCCCGGACTAATAGAATTAAAAACAGAAAACATAAGTAGAAGAAACAGCAAAGACACTATTACATCAGGTATTCTCAGCCCCCAATAGTTATTGCCAAATATTTTCAGGGATGAATAAGTTAACAACCTATTATACATATCAAGTCCTTCTGATTTTGTTCTTTCAAAACCCTTAACTGTACGTCCGTCGTCATTACACAACTTCAGAACCGCACTTATTGAATAATAAGGCTCATCTTCTTGTGAGATATTTGTAAGCTGGTAGGCTGGGGTATCCTGATCGAGATATGCAAACCTTAATGTAATTAAACAGGCCAAAAGAAGAATATAATACCATTTTATGTTTAAAGCTTTATACATATTCTCCTGGCAGGTTATTACCTACTCTATGTCTGCTTTATATATTACTTCGTCCTGCGGTATTTCCTTTAAAGCCTTATGGCCAATAACGTTACTTCTATCAGACCATTTAAAGCCGTCGCCGGGCGATAACATATGGATGTCTTCTAATTTTAAAGTTTCACCTTTTTTGATCAATCGCTTGGTAGCTATTGATCTTTCAAGCTTAGTTCGGGAAGATTCAACTGTAGGATCGATAAATATTTCTTTCTTACCGAATGACATTTCCAATAAACGTATATCCCGCATCATTCTTTTTATACCGTCAGGGCCTAATGATCCTGCCTGATCGGTACCTTTCATATTACGATCGAGGGTAACGTGCTTTTCAATAACCCTGGCACCCATTGCCACAGCAGCAACCGGGGCAGCAATACCAATGGTGTGATCTGAATATCCAACAGTATACGTTGGATATGATTCTTTCAGGTAAGTAATACTATTTAAATTAACATTTTGCGGATGTGTTGGATATTGGGAAACACAATGTAAAATAGTGATATTATTATGATGCCTGTTAACCACTTCAAGTGCTTCATCCAATTCTTTTTTACCAGCCATACCGGTTGAAAGTATGATTGGTATTTGAGTTTCTGCCAAGGCATCGAGCAAAGGCAAATTGGTCAAATCACGACTGGCGACTTTAAGCTTATCAGGCTTAAATAGCTTAAGCATTGAAAGGCAACCGATAGCACAAAGTGTTTCAACAAAATCGAACCCTAACGATTTCGAATACTTATACAACTCAAAATGTTGCTCATCATTCAACTCTAAAAATGCTCTATGCTCGCCATAAGTTGCCCCAAAAGAATGAGGAGAGTTATATGGCTTTTCCATTTGAGATCGGGATAGCTCTTCCTTCAAATCGCGGCGAGTAAACTTCACTGCATTCATTTTAGGAATAGATATATCAAATAATGGCTCTGGTATATCGGCTGCAACCATATCTATTATCCTCCTGGCTATATCCATAGAACCATTATGGTTCTGTCCTACTTCTCCTATAACGTATATTGAATTACTATTTTGCATATTGCTTTATCTGTTCCGACATTGATTTAACCAATTCTGTATTGG
>JABDHI010000002.1 GCA_013285655.1 Bacteroidota bacterium | reverse complement strand
GAATACAATAATGCTAAGGAAGGCGAAGACCTTATAATACCATTATGGTACCAGTTTTACGATAACCGCATGGGTACTGATAAGTTAATGAACCTTAACGACGTTCGTGGTGAAAAGGAAAGTAAGTACCTGAAGGTTTATTATGATTACATGCATAAAAATAAGCCGGATGAAAAACTTGATGTTATAAGTTCTACCAAAAAGGAAGGAACCGAATACTTGTCGGTATATAACCCCAACATTATTGAGAAGTTTGTCCGTAGCTATGAAGATAAAGATATACTGAAGTATTTCCTTTCCTACGAAAAGAGCCACAAGCCAATGGACTTTGCTGATGAGCTTGCAGAAATGGCATTTAAAGAATTAAAGGAATTGAACGAGCAAATACCTGTAAGTGCAAGCGATGATTGGAGAGAGGCATTGATTGAAGCATGGGAAGATTATAGGGCTAAGCAGATCTTGAAGTTATTACCATTGGTATATGAAGATTATCTGCAGAAGCAAGAACTTGGTATATCATACGAAAGTGAAGAATCGACAGATGTTAATGAAGAGATTGAGGAATGGAAAGAGGCTATTATAAAAGGAAGAGAGTTATCAGGTGAACCGGGAGATTTTAATTTTTAAGACACATTGCAAACATTAACGGTGTCCAATCCTAAAGCCATAAAAAGCAATTCACTGCCTGTAATGGAGCATTTCTATACCATTCAGGGTGAAGGTATGCATAGCGGAAGCGCCGCCTATTTTATAAGGTTGGGCGGATGCGATGTGGGTTGCCATTGGTGCGATGTTAAGGAGAGCTGGTATGTAAATGCGCATCCGCACATTGAATTAGATAAGCTTGTTGCAGAAGTGAAAAAGACAGGAGCCACTATTGCGGTTATAACCGGTGGTGAGCCTGCAATGCACAATTTAAATGGATTGACTTCCATTCTTAAAGAAAATAGCATATCGGTACATATTGAAACCTCGGGCTCTTCGGTAATTACCGGTGAGTTCGATTGGATATGTTTATCGCCTAAGAAACTGAAAGCTCCTTTAAAGGAATCGCTAAAGTTGGCCGATGAGTTAAAGGTTGTCATTTATAATAATGATGATTTTAAATGGGCTGAGCAGAATGCAAAGGAAGTATCGCCAAAGTGCAAACTGCTGTTGCAGCCTGAATGGAGTAGGGCAGATAAAGTAACGCCTCTTATTGTAGAGTATGTGAAAAAGAACCCACAATGGCAAGTGTCTTTACAGACACATAAATACATGAACATTCCATAAGCCTGGTTATGTTTAACAAAATACAAAAGACATTTAAAGCTATTGGCGAAGTAATAAGGAACCCCTGGTTGCTTAACCACGTGCTTGCTGATAATACAGTATGGCAGAAGTATGTGGCTAAACATTATGGTATTGTTAGCTTACCTGTGGTTGATATAAATACATTGATACCCGGCTTTAATGAAGAGCTTAACACCTTTGCTTTTTTAGAGGGTGGCTCATTACCTACCGATCTGTGTTTAATACGTAGCATGTGTAAGGCTGTGCCTAATGGTACTTACTTTGAAATTGGTACGTGCCGCGGTGAGAGTGTGGCCAATGTGGTTGATGTTTGCAGTGAGTGTTATACTATGGATCTGGACCCTAAGCTGATCACTGATAAGATTGAAGGCGATTTGGTTGGTTACTTTTCAAAAGCCAATTCAAAGATTAAGCAGTTGTATGCCAACTCGCTTACTTTCGATTACGCAGGGTTGAACAGGAAGTTTGATGTTGTATTTATTGATGGCGATCATCATTACGAATCGGTAAAGAGTGATTCGGCTAACGTATTTAAGCACCTGGTTAAGGATAACTCTGTTGTCATCTGGCACGATTATGGCTACGACCCGGTAACCCCAAGGCATGAAGTAATGGCTGCTATATTAGATGGAGTGCCAAGTCAGTTTCATAAGAACCTTTATCACGTATCGAACACGATGTGTGCTGTTTATATTAATAAGAGCTTACCTACTATAGAACTAGCCAAGGCACGCATACCTAATAAGAAGTTCAGAATAAAGGTCGAGAGCCTTCCCGTTTAAAATCGTTTTATAAAAGTAAACCCCGGTTCAAAAGTATAGCTGCCTGTAGAGGTGGGGACAAGGTTTGGTGTGAAATGAAATGATAGATTATCACTAACATCAAACGTATGCATTTGTGCATCAACATTGGCATCTACTATTTGAAGCATGTATATAAATGCAGCGCCAATAATTGAAAGGTTTCTGTAACGGGCGTAAAAGTTCTCGCCGTTTACCAGGTCTGTTTTAGTGTATATTTTATTTAAAGGTTGTGTTGAATCTTTAAGCGCGGTAATAAACTGATGGTACTGTTGTTGGTTGGTGTATATAAAGTATGCCATGGCACCCAGCCCGACATACACAATAGGTATTTTCCAGTATTTGTGGTTGTAGGCTTGCCCAAGGCCGGGTATAACCGCAGAGCATATCATAGCCACTTTCGGATTTGGATAAGCCATTTTTTTCCAAAAACTAACTTTTTTAGCGGTATCTATTGGTGGCGGTGGTGTTACGCTATCTGTTGCAACACCTGCCGCCGAATCTTTAGTTTGTGCACTTACATGCACAGTTATAGCCAATACCAATAAAAGACCAATAACAAAAGCTTTTAGCATAAGCTTATTAGCTATGGAATGATTTGATGATTTCCCTAAGTGCTTCGTCAGAATTAAATGAAATAATAAGCTTGCCTTTATTAGGGCCAACCCTGCTTAGTTTTACTTTGGTATCAAGTGCGACAGATAATTCCTTTTCCAGTTTACTATCCTCAAAATTCTTGCTCTTGTTCTTTGCTTTAGGAAAACTGGTTTTGGCTGCCTTTGCCATTGTTTCCGTTTCGCGAACGCTTAAGGTGTCATCCAAAATCTTGTCGAACACACTTAATTGGCCTGCCGGGTTATCAATATTGATAAGGGCACGTGCATGGCCCATGGTTATCTTCCTTTCGCGAATAGCCAATTGAATAACAGGTGGCAGCTTTAATAAACGCAGGTAATTGGTAACCGTAGTACGGTCCTTGCCAACCTTTTCTGATAGGTCTTCTTGAGTCAGGTTACATTCCTCAATAAGGCGTTGGTAACCTATTGCAATTTCAATTGCATCTAAATCTTCACGATGTGTGTTCTCTATCAATGCCATTTCCAGCATCGACTGGTCATTGGCAACACGTATATATGCAGGTATTTCAGTTAAGCCGGCTAATGTGGTAGCCTTTAACCTTCTTTCGCCCGATATAAGCTGGTACTTGTCCTTGCTTACACGGCGAACTGTAATAGGCTGTATAACACCATGCTGGCGTATAGAATCCGTAAGTTCTTTTAAAGGTATTTCTTCAAAACGGCTACGCGGTTGAAACGGGTTAGCTTCAATTTGGTTAATAGGTATAAGGGCTATATTACCGGTTGAGTGTATTGCGTTCGATGAGTTTGATGTTGTAGTCGCGCTATCGTTCTCTGATTCAAGCAATGCGCTAAGGCCTCTTCCCAGCGCTCTTTTTTTTGTATCGCTCATGTTAGTTTTCTTCTACGTTAATTATTTTGTCGCTTTGTTTCATGCGGGTCATCTTGTTCTTTTGCAATACCTCACGTGCCAAGTGCAGGTAGTTAAGCGCACCACGAGATGCAGCATCATGCATAATAATGGTTTTGCCAAAGCTAGGTGCTTCGCTCAGCTTAATATTACGGTGTACAATTGTATCGAACACAATTTGCTGGAAGTGGGTTTTAACCTCTTCAACTACCTGGTTACATAGGTTCAAACGTCCATCATACATGGTAAGCAAAATGCCTTCAATTTCCAGTTCAGGGTTAAGGCGCTCTTGCACAATTTTAATGGTTTGTAACAGCTTGCCCAATCCTTCCAAAGCAAAGTATTCACACTGAATTGGTATAATTACTGAATCGGCTGCCGATAACGCATTAAGGGTAATTAACCCCAAGGATGGTGAACAGTCTAGTATAATAAATTCATATTCTTCCTTAACCTTCGCCAATGCAGCGCGCATCATTTTTTCGCGGCTTGGCAGGTTTATCATTTCTATTTCGGCACCAACAAGGTCAATGTGGGCCGGTAACAGATCCAGGTTAGGTGTTTCAGTAGTAAGTATTGTGTTCTTAACATCAACATTGTCAATGATACACTCATATACACTGGTCTTAATCTTCTTTGGGTCGTAGCCTACACCCGAAGTGGCATTAGCCTGTGGGTCGGCATCAACCAGTAAGGTTTTGTGTTCCAATACCGCTAATGCGGCAGCTAAGTTTATAGCTGTGGTGGTTTTTCCTACTCCGCCTTTTTGGTTTGCAACTGCAATAATCTTTCCCATGTTTTCTGTGTGTTTAACTAAAATTCGTAATCACTCACCCCCTTGTCAGTAAACTGACATTCCCCCTCTCTACACGTAGAGAGGAGAAGGAACCGCTTTTTGTTTTTAATCTAATTTCCATTCTATCTGTTTTCTTATTCCCCTCTCTATCTTATAGAGAGGGGTAGGGGTGAGTCTTTAAAATTCCCTTGTTTCTCCAATTGCCAATAGGCTTAACTTCTTTCCGGCCTTCTCGAATTTCTTAGTGGCCTCATCCTTGTTTATCTTAATAGGCTCAAACGTATCGTAATGCATACCAAGAATGTTGTTGCACTTAATAAATTCACATGCCTTAATAGCATCGTCAATACCCATGGTAAAAACATCACCTATCGGTAGTATAGCGAACTTTAAGTTGCCATTTTCTCCAATAAACTTCATGTCGTAGGTAAGCGCTGTATCACCGGCAAAGTAAAAGTTGCCTTCAGCAGAACTTACAACATAGCCCATTGCTATGCCACCATAAGTACCATCTTCAAAACTACTGCTATGTATGGCATTAACCGCTTTAATGGTGATTCCATCAACTGTAATAGACCCACCTACATTCATTCGGTGCATGCTCTTAATACCGCGGCTGTAAAAGTAAACTCCTATTTCGTGGCTGGCAACCAAAGCTGCCTCGGTGCGTTCTATCAGGTAAGGCACATCTGCCAAATGATCCTGGTGTGCATGCGATACCAGTATATAATCAGCCTTAATAGAGTCCAGCTTAATGCTCGATGCCAATGGGTTTGGGCTGATAAAAGGATCGAATAACAGGTGTTTGCCTGCTATTTCAACGCCAAAACTTGAGTGGCCGTAATACGTTACTTTCATAGGATTTTTACTTGTTGGCGAATTTACGACCAACTAAGTAGAATAACGTCCATTTTTTGCATTTAGTTTTGAACAATTGTGTTAATTACTTTTTTAATGTTCAAAACCCCTGAACTGGGGTTACACTTTCAGGTTTTGTTACCCATCAACATGTTGGTTATCAGTGTTATTTGTTGAGATATTTTGGGTGTTTTGTAACCCCACATCGCCTGTTTGAGATGCTGCTTTTACAAACTCCTCCAGTTGACTTAAATTTTCAGGAGAAAGGCTTTTTACAAGGGTATCGGTAAGAGCATGTCCGTTTACAAGTATGGTTTTATGGTCGTTTACTAAATTGGTATTTACGGTATTGCTTGCCGGTTTTATAGTGCCCATTACTGCCAAGTAAAGTTTGGCAGCTTGCATATCGCCATAACAGGCCTTTCGCCATAGACGATTTATTACTTCGTTAGTCATTAACTTCTTGATATGGGCTGTTCTTTCTGTTAGCGCATGGTCTTCATCCTGGTTAAAGTGTTTATAAATTGTTTTGCGGCTCAACTTTGTAACGGCAGCTATATTGGTTACAGTAATATCTGCTTCCTTGCGTTGTATATAGCGTATGGCCTGAGCAATTTTCTCATGATTTTCTTCCCAAATAAGTTCTCTTTTTTCAAGCTCGGTTAATTCTTCGGGCAACTGTTCGTTGCTTTTTGCTTCTTCCATAATGCGTATGTTTTTTGTGGTTAATAATGAATGGTCCAGCAAAATTAAACATTATGTTTACTATAATGTATAAACGGTGAGAGCGTTTTTTCAACAGGTCGGTAAATGAAATTGATTATTCACACCAACCCCTAAAGGGACTCAGGAAACAAGCCGTTGATTTAAAAGCCCCTTTAAGGGTTGGGGTAAAAGCCTATTTATAAGGTGTATCGTTAGGTCGTAGAGTCTGTTTATCCCAGCCACTGGTGTTATCAAAAGCAGGTGGTTCTCTTTTTTCTATTACTACTTCTCCCATAATAATTAGGGTATTCATACTAATCGTAACTGAGGTTAGCCTTTTTTCTATAGTTAAGCCCATGCTTGAATCGTGAAATCCTGCATAGATTACTTTTAAAGAGATTTTCTTACCAATAAAAAAATCAGAAATAGTAATAGTAGCCAACCCATCAAGGTTAGTTTGCTCTCCACCAATTTGTCTTCCGTTATAAAATAAAACCACGGAAGCAAAAGGTAAGGCGGCCTTGGTTTGAGAATCTAAGACTCTAACTTTAAGTATTGTATCTGTAGCGGTACTATCTGTTGGTATAGATTTTTTGTGATTCTCATCTATCTCAACATACTTTTCTATAAAAGGCTTTTGATTAGGATTGTAATTTGCATTGGCACTCCCTGCTATGCCAAGCGATATGGCAGTACCGAAAAGTAATTTATAAAGGAAGCTATTGCGCGGTTCTACATAAACTAATAGCCTGTTTAATTGCAGATTAGTAACCCTCCCGCAAATATTGCCAGTGGCTTTAGTGAAGAATTCGATCAATTGCCTATCGCTTAACAAAGAAAAATCATTAACTGATTTATTGCAGCTGTCACAATGTCGCCCACGTTCATTGGGAGTCATTTTGTCCCAGTTTTCATGGCAAGGCTTAGGGACCGATAATTGCAGTGAAAATTTCTTTCCCATTATGATGTGGTTAGATAGTCAAATATAGAAAAAACTAACCGGAAAAGAAATGAAAATGCTTTAAGCCTTCTTCACCATTTTACTGGCAATAAAAGCAAATAGTCCAAGTACAATGCCAAAGCCAATACCAAACATAGGTCCCATCAACAGCATTTGTTGCCTTGGGTGGCCTTGCAGTATAGGCATTTTGTTGCTTTGCGCCAATTCTGCAGTATGATTAGCTGCGTAATGTGTGAAAAGTAGAATATGTGCACTGGTTATCCAAACGCAATTAACCAGGCTGGTACAAAAGCCATGCAGGAAGTATTTACCCGGGGCTTTTTTTGCAATTAAATAAGCACAAATTATAAAAATAGGTAGCCAGAAATAAGGCTCGATGTTAGATGGAATTGCAAAAACGGTTGCAATAGCCATTGCCAGGCCAAACAAAGAAAGACTGAGTATGAGTTTAAAATTCATGGAGGAAATTTTAGATTAATAAAACAATTTGAACTGCTGATACAATTACACCAAACTATTTTTTAGGGTAGTCGTAATTTACCATCCAGGTAATACCAAATTTATCTACAAGCATACCAAAATATGCACCCCAAAAAGTATCTGCAATTGGCATAGTTATATTGCCGCCCGAGGCAAGGCCGTTAAATATTTTAGTTGCTTCTTCCTTGCTATCTGTTCCAACAGATAATGATAGGTGGTCGCCAATGGTTACTTTGCCCATCATCGGGTTTGCATCGCTACCCATCAAAATGGTTTCTTTGCTAATAGGTAATGCAACATGCATTATAAGTTCTCCTGCACTTGCAGGTAACTTTTCTACACCCGGTGCAGTTGGTATATCTTTAAACTTACTTATTTGAAGGAACTCTCCGCCGAAAACAGATTTGTAAAAGTTAAATGCTTCTTCGCATTTGTCGGTAAAGGTTAAGTAAGGATTAATTGTCGCCATGCTATATGTTGTTTTGTGATTTGATTAGCCTAATTATCGATAAATATAAATGATTTTTAAGATTGCCCGCAAAACAAAAAATGCCGCTTTTAAGCGGCATTTTGTCTTGCGGAGAGTAAGGGATTCGAACCCATGATACCCTTTCGAGTATACACGCTTTCCAGGCGTGCTCCTTAAACCACTCGGACAACTCTCCTTGCAAATTCAGGGCGCAAAGATAACAGATTAGCGATAAGGAATAGGGGATGAGGAATAAGTATAAAATGCTACTTGTTTCTGGAGGTATTGTTCCCCTCTCTATTGGACAGAGAGGGGTTAGGGGTGAGTCGTATTATTACTTAGCCTATCTTGTTTTCCTTCTTCACAGCTTGGCCTGTTACAATAATTTCGGTGCAGGCCTTGCACAATAAGGTAATGTCATAAGCCTCGTCGTAGTTGCATATATCGAACTGGTAAAGCGAGTAGTGCATATTGCCAATTTCGGGTACAAAAGCTATGTACTTTCCTTTTGCCAGGCCTTTAAATTCTACGTTGCCTTTGGTATCGGTAGTGGCAAATTGCACCATGCTCGAATCTTTGGCATTCAGCAGTTCCACCAAAGCTTCGGCCGTAGGTTTTTGCTGTTGGTCAACAATGCTCAGGTTTATTTTGCCTGTCGACTGAGCTTTTAAGGAAAGCCCCAGACTTATTAGCGCCAGTGATATGAGGATGATCTTTTTCATGATAGGTAATAATATACAATTTAATTAATTTTTATGAAACGAGCTACTGTCAGCTTGTAAACCTTGCAGGGTCATTAACCATTTGTGCCCGCCAAGGTGATGATGTTTGTGATGAATGGTCGAGCATATAAGGTGATCGATACCATCGGGCATATCTAAGGTTTTGTTCAGCGGTACTTGCAGTATACCTTCCAAATGTTGAACTCTCCAAGGCGTACCTTCTGTTATTTGGTAGTCTGGCGATAGTTGTAAAACAGTGTCGTGCTGTGCGAAAGAATAGGAAATATTGTTGGCAGAAGCCTGGGCTTCTGCCGCATTGGTACCGCGACCCGATCTGTTCAGTATAAAATGGAAGTTGCTATCAGCACTGGCCCCAATACATATGGTAGGGGCTCCAAAGAAAACAGAGTCATCCGTAGCATCAAAACTGTATGAGTTTATACCTACAGTTATGTTCTCTTCATTTGCATTGGCTTGCACAGGTAGTTTTACATACAAAGTGTTGGCCGATGGGGGAAGGGTAAACTTTATTTCATTGCTTGTATGTGCAGTTGCTTTAAAGTACTTTGAAACCTTTGCAATACCAATAATTATGAATATCCAGGAGGCGGTCCATAGTATGGATGCACTTACTGTGTACCATTGAAATGGACGCTTTCTACCGGTAATACCTCTGCCAAACCGTATAATAATACTTAGCAAAGGTATACCAAGGAATAGGAAGATACCTGCTATCAGCATAGTTCTTTCAGCCCATGTGATATTTAAAGCAGCAAAAAGGGTATGTATAGAGTAATGCACTGAGTGCCCCGTCTTCGAATCAATATCAAGAACGTTGATTCCGGTAAATAAGGCGATAGCTAAAGTTAGGAGAAGGCACGATAATACTATTACAAGTATTATGCCCACAAAGGCTGTAATACCTTTAAGGATGCCACCGATAAGGCTGCCCAAGCCACGAAAAAAGGATGAAAAGAAATCGCCTACATTCCTTTCGAATTGTCGGGTACGCGAACGGTTCCTCCAGTCCTTCATCTCATTTCCAAAATCTTGCGCTTTCTTTTTAAAGTCCTGCATATCCTCTTCAATGATCTTGCGGATATTGTTTACATCTACAGGCTCTCCGCGCATCTCCAGCTTTTCGGCAGCCGTATTGGCTTTAGGTATTATTATTAAAAGCAATATATATAGCAGAAAGCCGAAACCACCCAGGAAGATAGAAAGCCCAAAGCCTAAGCGGAACCAAATAGGATCGATACCAAAATGGTAAGCCAGGCCTGAACAGATACCACCCAATACTTTATCGTCCGGGTCGCGGAATATGCGTCTTTGGCCATATTGGTAACGGCCACGTTCGTTGGTATTGCTGTAGGTCTGTTCTTTTTTAGGTTCAGCACTTCCGGTTGCAAACTCTTCGGGGTTGCCCATTATGCTTATTACTTCCTCTATATCAGTAATAGAAACTACCTGCTTAAAGTCGGTTACTTTAGGTTGCAATAGTTCTGCAATACGAGCTTCTATATCACTCATTATTTCAGCTTGCCCTTCTGAGCCTTGCATCGATTTGCTTATAGCATCGAGGTAGGCCGATAGTTTTTGGTGGGCATCTTCTTCAATATGAAAAACTATTCCGCCAAGACTTATGTTGATTGTATTTTTCATGATATTGATTATAGAGTGTTAGGTGAATATTGTTTTGCAATTTGGTTTACTGAGTCTACCAGTTCCTGCCACGAAGCGTGTAATCCATTTAAGAATTCTTTTCCGGCAGGGGTGAGCTTATAATATTTGCGTGGCGGGCCCGATGAAGATTCTTTCCACTCGTAACTGAGTTGGCCTTCGTTTTTTAAGCGCATTAAAAGAGGGTAGAGGGTTCCTTCCACTACCAGCAGTTTTGCATTTTTCATAGCCTCTATTATCTCAGATGGGTAAGCATCTTTTTCTGATAATATGCACAGTATGCAAAACTCCAGCACTCCCTTTCGCATTTGCGCTTTTGTGTTTTCAATTTCCATAGGAGTTAATTTTAGTATTTGACATTGCAAAGATATGTGATAATTTTAGTACCATGCAATACATAGTACTAAAATAAATTGTATTTAATTGATTTTCAGTGCGTAAATTTTATGATGGTTTTAATAAAATACTCTTTTCATGGCTAAAGCCCAGGTCGTAGGTACGGATTTATAACCCCGGACTTAAGTCTGGGGTTGATAGCAATAGGGCTTTAGCCATGATAGGCATATACCTGCCAAAAGGGACTTTAAATACATAGCTGATTCTTAAGCCCCTTTAGGGATTTTGGTAAAACGAAATGAATAGAAATTAATTCATGCAATTCGTGTCGGTTCTTGTGAATCTGTGGCCCCTTGAACTTCTACAAAAAAATAGGCCGGAGTAGAAAAGTTCGTTTTCTGGGTCTCCGGCCATTCTTGCTCTTCCACCACTCAAAGAAGAGCATTATTATATGTGTTTTACTGTATGAACTTGTTGCGAATACAAATATAGGCTATGTTCAATTTAAAACCTATGTTAATATTTGTTAAAAATGACCTAAAACGTTATTTTGTAAGAACCTACAGGGAAAAAACCTAGTTGATAATCAGTTTCCAGGGCATTAGTATTGGGGTTATATATCTGCTGGAAAATATTTTTGCGGTTAAATATATTTTGTGCTTCAAAAGCCAATTCCTGGGTTATTTTTTTGCCATTAAGCTTAATACCAACTTTCAAATCAACCCTCGAATAATCGGGATAGCGGTTTACATAAGCCTGGCTGTAATCATAAATAGGTACATGCGCGAACTGGCTCTCAGCAAGATCTACAGGTATATAGCGTTTGCCGCCCGCATAGTTTATTTTGGCGCTTATAGATATTACTTTACGGTGTTGCTTATCTAAATTAATATCTCCGCCAGATAATGCATTGAATGTGTAGTTGCCATTGAAGGCTGTGTTTCTTTCTACACCATCACTTGCTGTATATTTCGATTGGTATAACGATGTTGTAATAAGCACATAATACGTTTTATCGAAGAACTTTTCTACCGTTAGTTCTGCACCATAATTAAGGCCTTTACCTTTATTTACAAGGCTATCGTAAGGAGGATCGTAATACGATGCACCAATGTTCAGGGTAGAGTAGGTGCTGGCTTGTGTTTGTACCGGTATGTTGAATAGGTATTGGTAATAGGTTTCAATCTTCATGCGCCAGCCCGGTAAAAAGGCATAATCATAACCCAATACCACATGCGCGCTTTTCGAAAAACCAAGACCCTTGTCTGTTTCGGCATAGGTTCCGTTGGGTAATTGGTTGTCGTAATAATAAACACCAATAGGTTCCATTTCGCTATGCAGGCCACCTGCCAATGCTATCGATTGGCGCGGTGCAAAGTTCCACCGTATGCCGGCACGGGGCTCGAATGCCTGGCTGTTTTTGTTTATGGTAAAATCCTGGTAATGCAGCCCTGCATTCAACACTATGTTATCTGTGAATTTGTGCTGCCATTCTAAATAGGTTTGCAGTAAGGTGTTCACTGCTTTAAAGTTTACACCATATATATATGCTTTGTCAATTAATACGCTATCGGCATAGCTAGAGTGGTACACATCAGCATTTACACCAAGTTTAAATGTGTTTCGTGTATCAAGTTTTTTATTGATGGTGTAAGAAGCCGTCGTAATAATATCGGTAGAGTTCTCGCCAAACGTGGTTTTGTAGGTTCCGTTATCGTTGGTGTCTATCTTGGTTATGTTTTGCAGGCCCGATACAGCAAATGAAATGGTTTGCGAAGTGTTTTCATTAAAGAACAATTTGTAGTTAATACCAACTACCCCCATGTTCGAATTGAAATACGTATTCTCGTTGAAGGGTGTGATGCTATAGTTGTCCTGTTCGTTTGATAGCAGGGCAACGTAGCTTGGTCCACCCAAGCCGAATATAGAGATAGTGCCATACTTAACACCCATTGGTATATTGACTTTGAACGAAATATCCTGGTATTGCGGCACGGCAGCAAAGCCATAGTTAATGCCTAATAACTGAAACACTGCCAAGGTTGAATAGCGGTAATCGACAATGTATGATGCTTGTGTGTTTTTGCCCAAAGGCCCTTCAGCCTGTACTTCCAAGCCGTTAAAGCCAAGCTCTCCGGCAAACTCATTTCTTTCGTTGTTGCCATTCTTCATTTGCAGGTCGAACACACCGGCTACAGCATTGCCATATTCTGCAGGGAATGCACCCGTCATAAAATCACTTTGGCCAAGCATATTATTATTCAAAATACTTACCGGGCCACCTGTAGAACCGAAGGTACCAAAGTGGTTAGGGTTAGGTACATCTATTCCATCTATCTTCCATAATAAACCCAGTGGCGAATTACCACGTATTACGATATCGTTCCGCGAATCATTAGCAACACCCACACCGGCAAAGTTCGTCGCCATACGCGATGGATCAGATAATGCACCAGCATAACGGCTTGCATCATCGGGTGAGAACTGGCGGGCACTCAGTGTGCTCATCTCATTCAAGGGGTTCTCTTTACTCTTGCCGGAATGTATTACAACTTCCTTAAGCGTATCTACATATTCATCCATACTGATGTTTACGCTACCCTCTTTGCCAATATCTAATACAATGTTGTTCAGTATTACCGGCTTATACCCCATAAACGAAAAACCAAGACTAACGTGCCCGATTGGTACATTGTTCAATATATATCTGCCATTGGCATCGGTGGCGGTACCAATTAACGAATCGGTATTAAGAACTCTAACTATTACACCCGGTAATGGCGATTGCGATTGTGCATCGGTTACAATACCATGTATCTTTTGGGTTGCGTTTTGCGCCGAAGCAATAAAGGAGAGCAAAAAAAAGATTGTGGTTAAAAAGGTAGCTTTCCTCATAGTAATATCTTGCCGCAAATGTATAGGAGAATTATATAGCAACGTTTAACAGGGCACTTCTGTTCAATTCCTTTTGGCTTCTCAATTCTTAATACCGGGTAGTCAATACTAATTTCAAGTAACTTTGCCTTGTTATGAATATGAACGAACAACTTCAAGCATTACTTTCTTTACACGGGCTAACCAGCCTATTGGTACTTGCCTTGCTTGAGCTTGTGCTGGGAATCGATAATATCATCTTCGTATCGTTAGTAATTGCCAAGTTACCTGAAAGCAAAAGACTCTCGGCAAGAATCATTGGGCTAACGTTGGCACTTATTATGCGACTTGTTATGCTTTTTGGCCTGGTATGGCTTGCCCAAAGCACCACTGCGCTGTGGATCATAAATGGTTTTAGTATATCGGTGAGGGATGCCCTGTTCTTTATCGGCGGCTTTTACTTAACATGGAGCACGGTTACCGAATTACGCGAACATTTAAGAGGTAATAGTAAGGATAAAGACGGGCCACAAAAGCAACTAAAGTTCAGGAATGCCATTGCACAAATAGTAATGGTAGATGTTTTGTTTTCCTTCGATTCTATTTTTACAGCCATCGGGCTTATTCAGAATTTTTTGATAATGGCCATTGCTATAGCACTGGGTATGTTGTTTATGATATTGCTGTCGGGCAAAGTAAGTGTATTTATAAATAAATACCCATCGGTTAAAACGCTGGCACTTGGCTTTATAATAGCGGTAGGGTTACTACTTATATCCTCTGCTTTCCATATCGAATTTCCTAAGAAGTACGTTTACATAGCTTTCTTTGCTGCCTTTGCTATAGAACTGGTGATTATTCAATTAAGGAAGAAGAAAAAATAAAAAACCCCCGGTGGCAAAACCGAGGGCCTTCAACATATGACAGCAATGTTTAAATATTGCCAATCACAATAGGTATATCTTTTTAGGGGCGGCAAACTTATGCGAAAAAACACTCTTTCAGTAGAGTTTTTTTAGGCTTGTTTTTAAGTCGTTTATTATCAGGTTATTGTAGATGGATGGAATGGAACGCAGATGACGCTGATAATTATGATTAAAATCAGATTTATATTAGTCATTATTCTGAAAATCAGTTAGATATGCCTTGTTAATGCTTATCATAACCAATCAACGTCATCAGCGTTCCATTGTATTAGGCCCCGAAAGCGTAGTATGCCCGGGTACCGTTAGGGTAAATTCCCTCTACCAATATGCCCCCGGTTTTGTTCTTCAGTATCCTTTCAATATCGTTTGCCGAACTTACTGTTTGATGATCGACTTTGGTAATAATAAAACCCTCTTGTATACCAATATCTCTAAGCTTGCCTTGTTGCAGTTGCACCACCTTTACGCCGTTGTTAAGGCCAAACTTACCTAGCTCATCCTTACTAGCCGATGAAAACGATGCTCCCAACGCGCTAAGTGATGATGGGGCTTCAGCAGCTGCCAACTTGCTGGTGTTACCATCAATATTACGTAGCAACACAGGTATCTCCATTTCTTTATTATCGCGGTTTAAGGTAATACTAACCTTATCGCCTGGCCTTAAGCGGGCTATTTGTTCTTCCAGCCCTGCAACATCATTCACGGGTTGGTCGCCAACCTTGGTAATAACGTCGCCTTCCTTTATTCCTGCGCTTTCAGCCGCACCGTTTTCGGTAACAGCATCTACATATATACCATTGGTGGTACTTAATCCGGCCGATTTAGCTATGTCTTCATCAACCGTACGTATTGTTACTCCTAAAAATGCACGTTGTACAGTACCCGATTCTAGTAAGTCAGCTACTACCTTGCGCACAAGGTTAACAGGTATTGCAAACGAATAACCGGTATATGAACCTGTGTTAGAGGCAATGGCAGAGTTAATACCAACCAATTGTCCGTCGGTATTGATTAATGCACCACCGCTGTTGCCGGGGTTTACCGCTGCATCGGTCTGCAAGTACGATTCTATTGGGTACATGTTTTTGCTCGGGTCGTTAGGTAAAATATCTATGTTACGTCCCTTAGCGCTAATAATACCCGCAGTTACGGTAGATGTTAGGTTGTAAGGGTTACCAACTGCAAGTACCCATTGGCCTACCTGGGTTTCGTCAGAATTACCATATTCAAGGTAAGGCAGGTTAGTAGCATCTATTTTTAATACGGCCAAGTCAGTTTCAGGGTCCTTGCCAACTACTTTAGCAGTATAGGTACGCCTGTCGCTAAGGGTGACTTCTATTTTTCCCGCATCTTCAATAACGTGGTTATTGGTAACAATGTAACCATCGTTCGATACTATTACGCCCGAGCCGGTAACCATGCCTTGCACCATGTTTTGGCGTGGGTTGCCGTTCATGTAATCCCAAATTGAATTATAGGTGGCACGTGTGTCCTGCATTTCAACCTTCGATTTGATGTGTACTACAGCAGGAACTGCTTTTTGGGCTGCCGATACAAAGTTTATATTGGTTTCAGCAGTAGATGTAGTGAGTCCGGCAAATTTTACGGGCAGCGGATTTCGTATATTTGCTTCAGCCATCCAGGCATTTTGTTTGGCAAAATAAAAATGGTCTACACCAACTGCAGCTACTCCGCCTATAGCTGCTATAGAAAATACGGAAACGATTTTTTTGAATGTGTTCATACTTTTTATGTTTTGCTATGCTTAGAAGGTTTTTAAAACCAACTTGCTGAAATCCCCAACCTCCCTCAGCATAAGTTTCATGATGCAAATATCGCCAAGATGCCTTTAAACATTGAAATATTTAACAATAATTAACAGCGGGGTTTTGCTAACTTTGCACCGCACGATTTATTGTTCGGGCTAATAGAAAAATGAAAAATAGGCTTGTTGTATTTGTTTTTGGTTTACTTGCCGGCATAGCTATAGTTATGGCTTTTGATTTGGGCCTTAAAAAACTAATGCAGCCCATACACGATCTCTATTTAAGTATCCGAAAGATCAACAGTACACAGGATAAAATATCACAACGGTTGGATAGTATACAAGGCAAAATGAAAGGAGATGCTAAGAATACTCCTGCAATTGTAAAGCCGCTGAATAAAATTGCAACAGCACCAACACCTTCATTAAAGCACGATTCAGTATCAAAGAAACAGGCCGATAATATTGATAGCAGTGATGATGGAACTATTGCCTTGCAAAATAAGGATAGCAATATTGTAGTAATGACCAACCAATTGGTGAGCGTTAAGTCTGTTGCGGTTAGCACACTCGATTCCTTGAGTAATTCAGGCAGAGTAAATCACAGATCTGATTCGATGATAGCTGCCATGAGTAATGTAAATGAGGAGCAAGATCCGCACTATTACCGAATCGAATTCTGGCAATCGCCTTTGAATTTTAAAGGTTATAAAATGAGTAAGGGGAAAATAATTCTGTACGGTATTAATTCAAACACCGATACACGATTGGTGAAATGGGATGATGGCTATTACCTGATGACAAACCAGGTTGTGTACAAAGTTGAATATACGGATGATTATAAGCCATTTGAAAAGGTGATGGATAAAACTGTTTTAAAGAAAATAACCTTATGAAGATTCAGTTTTATAAATACGAAGGTACCGGTAATGACTTTGTTATCATTGATAATCGCAGTGGTGAATTGAAAGCAAACAATCCTAAGCTATGGGAGAAGCTTTGCGATCGCCGCTTTGGTATTGGGGCTGATGGATTGATGTTATTGCAAAACAAAAAGGGTTACGATTTTGAAATGGTTTATGTAAATTCAGATGGTAAGCCAAGCTCTATGTGTGGTAACGGCGGAAGGTGTATAACGCATTTTGCGAAAATGATGGATGTTATTAAAGGCAATAAGGTGCATTTCCTGGCAATTGACGGTGACCATGATGCCACTATAAAAGGAGAAGTAGTTAAGTTGAAAATGAAAGACGTAACTAAGATAGAGGAGAAGCATGGCCGGTTTGTATTGAATACAGGCTCTCCGCATTATGTAGAGTTTGTAAAAGATGCAAAGCATACTGATGTGGTAAGTGATGGCAGGACTATTCGTAACAGCGCAACTTTTAAAAAAGAAGGTATTAATGTGAATTTTGTGGAGATACGTAAAAATGATATGCCGTTATTACGCACATACGAACGTGGAGTAGAGGATGAAACCCTTTCGTGCGGAACAGGCACGGTTGCTACTGCATTAGTACTGGCAGAGGAAGGTAAGGCCACCGCAAAAGATCATTGCGATATACAAACTATGGGTGGTAAGCTTAAGGTATGGTTTAAAAAAAACAAAAACAGTTTCAACGATGTTTGGCTGGAAGGCCCTGTGAAAATGGTATATAGCGGAGAAATAGAGATTAAGTAAATGATATTCGAGGAAAATAAAGATAGCTACTCGCTGCACTTCAAGCCTCTTGCGTCTAACGCAGAATTGAATAATGGCTTGTGGTTGGTACTTGCAGGCTTAAAAGATGTTCCTCCGCATATAGCGTTAATATCAGAAGCTAAATATTATTCGGTGAGCGCAAGGAATGTTAAAGCAGGAGAGCCGATAGATAAATTCCTGAGGGCCATTAGCCGAAAGTCATTGCCAACCTTATTTGTTTCAATAAAAGCGCCTTTGCATACAAAGTTTAAAGGTGGCGGTTTGCAAGTGATATTTGAATCATACACTACACTGGGTAATGGCGACCATACCTGCCACTGGCCCATACGCGATTTTTTTGCCAAAGCGTTTTCCGCCGAATTTGCGAACGTGGAACTGGTCTTTGAGCTGCTTGCTTTGGCGCAACATAATAACATGCTGAATGATTGTAAATCGATGTATTTGCATAAAACACCATCGGTTATTTCGCTACCTAAGTACACTGCCAAACATATACGCACCAAGATAAATTCCATTTTAAAAGTAAATGAATAAGAACAAGGCCTTGCTGAAATATATATTGGCAGGGCTTTTTCTTTGCTTTGTTGTTTTTTCTGCAAGCTATTGCCATACTTCAAACCAATCGGTAAAAGATAATTTTCTCGCTAAAGTAGATAGTGCCCATTCGTACTTGAATATTAATGATACCGTAAAATATGTTGGTGCACATACTTGTATGCTTTGCCATCAAAACATATACGATTCGTTTATGCATACGGGCATGGGTGAGTCATTTGATATTGCTACCAAGCAAAAAAGCTCTGCACGTTTCGGTAATCATGAAGTGGTGTACGATAAATTTAAAGACTTCTATTATCATCCATTCTGGAAGAAGGATAGCCTTTATGTATTGGAATACCGCTTAAAAGGTCACGATACTATTTACAGGCATGAGCAACAGATCAATTATGTAATTGGTTCGGGTCAGCATACCAACTCTCATATTTACAGAGTAAACGGATACTTGTATCAGGCTCCTATAACATTCTACACCCAATCGGGTAAGTGGGATCTGGCTCCCGGATTTTCCGATGGATTCAACTCCCGCTTTAGCCGTGAGGTAGGGTTGGAGTGTATGTCGTGCCACAACTCATATCCCGATTTTGTAATGGGCTCAACCAATAAATATAACAGTGTGCCCAATGGTATTGCTTGTGAACGTTGCCACGGGGCTGGTGAGGTGCATGTTAAGGCAATCCAACTTGGGTATAAAGTCGATACTACTAAAGCCATTGATTACACTATTGTAAACCCTGCCAAGTTGCCGGTTAACTTGCAAGTCGATTTGTGTGAGCGCTGCCACTTGCAGGGTAATTCAATATTAAAGCCCGGTAAATCGTATTTCGATTTCAAGCCGGGGATGAAGCTGTCGGATATAGAAGACGTGTTTATGCCTAAGTATAAGGGTATGGAAGATGAATATATTATGGCATCGCATATGGCACGTATGAAGATGAGTAAATGTTATTTGGGCAGCATTAATAACAAAAGCACTAACCCATTAAAGCCATATCAAAACACCATGACCTGTATTACATGCCACAACCCACATGTGGATGTACGAAGCGAGAACGATAATTACTTTAATACCATTTGCAAAAATTGCCACCAGCCAAAGTCATGTAAGCAAATTACACTTGAAATAGAAGAATGCAATACCGTTCCTGCTTTTGCTAGAGATACCAACTGCGTTAGCTGCCACATGCCAAAAGGCCCTACAATTGATATACCGCATGTACTTACTACCGACCATTACATACGTATACCTATAAAGAACGAAGACAAAAAGAAAGTGAAAGAATTTATTACGCTTTATGATGTAAGCAATGATAATCCTTCAGCCGAGACGCGCGGACTTGCATTTATCCAGCAGTATGCCCGTTTCGAATCTGATTTCCCCTTATTACTTGATTCAGCTAAGCATTACTTTGCTGATAATACTCCAGCGGAAATAAAAAAGAATTTTTCTCCTTTAGTAGATATCGCTTTTTATAAAAAAGACTATAACAAATTGCTTTTATACGTTGGTGTGATGCAGCCGCGCTATGTGCTCGATAGTATGCTGGTGCATAAAGACTATGCCAATACCGATGCATGGACTGCCTATAGAATAGGAGAGGCCTTTTACCAGATAAATAATATGCGCGGGGCAGAAGCCTTTTACCAAAAGTCAGTCAGCCTTGCTAAATATGTGCTTGAGTTTAATAATAAGTTGGGTGCTACATTGGTTTCTCTAAACAAGTTAGATGAAGCCGAAAAAATCTATGACTTTATTCTAACTCAAGACCCTGAATTTGTTTCTGCACTTACCAATAAAGGTTTTATAATGCTTCGAAAAGGGAATGCTGCAGAAGCTAAGAGTTACTACGATAAAGCACTTGCCTTGAGTCCGGATGATAAGCAAGCTATGTTAAATATGGCCGGCTGGTATATTTACCAGAAACAATTTGATAAGGCAACAGAAAGCTTAAAACAGGTGTTAAAGAAATATCCAAGTGAAGGACAGGCAAAGACTTTGTTGCAGCAATTAAAAGGGATGGGAAATAAGAAGGCTGCTTAATTACCCTACCAAAATACTCTCCCCAAACTTCTTAGATACGTTAATAGAGTTGCCTTTACCAACTTGTATTACCATAGAACCATCGAAAGCGATCTTCTCTATCACCTTTAATCGGGTGCCGATTCCCACGCCTAGTTTCTCTAAATATTGGAGAAATTCAACTGAAGTATCTTTAACTGCTGCCACCTGGCAAGAGTTACCTGGCTCAACCTCAAGAAGCATTGTTTTATAAGCAGTAGCTATTTTACCATTGGCTTTAGGTATGGGGTCACCATGCGGGTCATAATCAGGGAAGCCCAAAAATTTGTCAAGCCTGTCAGCTAATTCATCGTTATGTATATGTTCTAACTGTTCAGCTATATCATGTATCTCTTCCCATCCATAACCCAGTTTTTCAAGCAGAAAAACCTCCCACAAGCGATGCTTACGTACTACCTCAATAGCAGTCTTTGTTCCTTTGTCAGTAAGCTTGGCACCTTTCTTCTTATCATAACTAATAAGTTTTTTGTCAGTCAATTTTTTAAGCATATCTACCACCGAAGCAGGGTTGTTATCCAGTGCTTCGGCAATAGATGTAGGGCTGATTTTACCACTACCATCAAGGCTTAACCTGTATATAGCCCTTAAGTAATTTTCCTCTGAAAATGTATGCATATTATTAGATAGGTGATGCGAATATAGTTTATTTACTCTAAAATAAAAAATTAGGCATGCCTAATAAATTATGTTAGCCGTATTTAATAAAATGTTATTTTTGCAAAAAGCAATCATTAGTGTCAACCGAACCCGAACATAAAGTAGCCACAAAAGCCTGGAGAAAGGACAACAAAGAGCATTCTTTGTCGGAAGTCTTTTCTTCAGTAAAGGTGCCTACTAGTGGTGGTTTTTGGCGTAAACTATTGGCTTTCTCGGGTCCGGGGTTAATGGTAGCGGTTGGTTATATGGACCCGGGTAACTGGGCAACCGATATTGCAGGTGGAGCTAAGTTCGGTTATACTTTATTATCGGTTATACTCATTTCAAACCTATTCGCTATTCTTTTGCAATACCTGGCATTAAAGTTGGGCGTTGCTACTGAACGCGACCTTGCTCAAGCCTGCCGCGATCATTATAATCCAACAGTAAGCTTTATATTATGGGTACTTTGTGAAATAGCTATTGCCGCATGCGACCTTGCCGAAGTTATTGGATCTGCCATAGCGCTTAATTTATTGTTTGGCTTACCATTGGCCTGGGGTGTGGCCATAACGGCGTTAGATGTATTGGTCATACTTTTCTTTCAGTACAAAGGGTTCCGCTTCCTCGAAAGCGTTGTGGCCTCACTCATATTTGTAATAGTGGTTTCTTTCATCTTCGAAATGGTAAAAGCCCGCCCTGAAATATTTCCTTTGCTTAGCGGACTTCTGCCAAGGTCTGAGGTAGTGTTTCACCCCGATATGCTTTATATTGCTATTGGCATACTGGGGGCTACGGTAATGCCCCACAACCTCTACCTGCATTCCAGCATAGTGCAAACCCGTAATTATCCCCGTACTACACAGGGCAAGAAAATGGCCATAAAGTTTGCCCGTATTGATAGTACGGTTGCTTTAATGGCCGCTTTTTTTATTAATGCAGCAATCCTTATTGTAGCTGCAGCAAGTTTCCATAATAGCGGACATCAGGACGTAGCTGATATTATGAGTGCACACAAGCTATTAACTCCTTTATTAGGTACAACACTAGCACCCATATTATTTGCGGTTGCGCTATTGGCTTCCGGGCAAAACTCTACATTGACTGGCACTCTTGCAGGACAGATTGTAATGGAAGGTTTTTTGCACATTCGTTTAAAACCATGGTTACGGAGGCTAATAACCAGGATGATTGCCATTGTACCTGCCCTCATAGTTACTATAGTATATGGTTCAAAAGGAACAGCCAATTTACTGGTGCTTAGCCAGGTAGTATTATCGCTTCAGTTGAGTTTTGCGGTATTCCCTTTAGTAATGTTCACAAATAGTAAACATAAAATGGGGTTATTTGCAAATCACGCCGCACTTAAAATTACGGCTTGGGTGGTTGCAATAGTTATTTTGGTTTTGAATACGTATTTGGTTTACGATTGGATAGTTAATTAATAGTTTTAATTATGAAGAATACAATTACCAAGATTGTATGTGTTATGGTATTTGCTTTGTTTGCAGGTAAAACCTATGCATTAGCTAATGATTCAATAAAGAAGGATACTAGCAGAGCATGGTCTTTCCATTTTCAAATGACATCTATTTATCAGTATCACGGTTACTTTCATGCACCTTATTCAGGCCATAATAGTTTGCAGGATACAATTGAACAAGATATGTCCATCACTTCAACATTCTTTCTAGGAAGAAGACTTTGGAAATATGGTTCTGTATATGTTAATCCTGAAATATCGGGTGGTAAGGGCTTTAGTGGTACAACAGGTATTGCAGCCTTCCCTAATGGAGAAATATATAGAGTAGGTAACCCAACGCCACAACCTTACTTTGCAAGGGCATATTTACAGCAGTCGTTTGCGTTGCCTGGTAGCAAAGATATTTTTATTGCCGATGACCAAAACCAGGTTAACCAGTTTCTACCCGATAAACGTATTACATTAAGTGCAGGTAAATTCTCATTGGGTGATTTTTATGATCAGAACGCTTACTCGCATGACCCACGTACCCAATTTATGAACTGGGTGCTAATGGATAACGGCGCATGGGATTATCCGGCTAACACACGTGGTTACACCTATGCTTTTGTGGCACAGGTAATAACGCCAAAATGGTATTTGACTTTATCAGATGCTCTGGAGCCTGTTTTTGCCAATGGCCCTGATTTAGATTGGAAGGTGTCGAAGAGCTTCGGTGCTACCATAGAAACTGGTTACAACTACAAAGTAAATGGCCGTGACGGTGGTTTTAGCGTATTGCTATACCTGAACCAAAACCGTGCTGGTAATTACGAAAATGCAATAGCCAGTTATGAGGCAGGCAATTTGAATGCGCTACGTATTGATTCACTTTCTGCCTATAATGGCAATAAAAAATATGGATTGGGTGTAAACTGGAATCACCCTATTGGTAAATATATTGGCGTGTTTATGCGTGCCGGTTGGAACGATGGCAAAACGGGTACCTGGGCATTTACCGAGGTCGATCAAACATTTACGCCCGGTATAAGCATAAACGGCGGTATGTGGCATAGGAAGAAAGATACTTTTGGAGCAGCCTTTATTATGGACGGATTATCGAAAGAACACCGCGATTTTGAAAATGCCGGCGGCTACCAATTCATTATTGGCGATGGTCAATTGGAACACTATTCTGCTGAAGAGGTTTTTGAAACCTATTATCAAACTGTTTTATTTGATCATTTGGCTCTTGCCCTCGATTACCAATATGTGCAAAACCCTGCTTATAATGCAGACAGAGGGCCCGTTAGCATTGGCTCAATACGTGTGCACGTTGAGTTTTGAGTGGATTCATTTTAACATATAAACGGCCAGGAATTTTCCCTCTCTATTTGATAGAGAGGGGTAGGGATGAGTAGTTATAAATTCCTTTATTTCCTTACTTTTGTTCGCCGTAATAAAATAAGATTCCATGAAACTCGATATTCTTGCTTTTGCTGCACATCCCGATGATATAGAGCTCTCATGTGCCGGTACCCTTATTAAAGCTGTAAAAACGGGTAAAAAGGTAGGAATTGTTGATATGACCCAGGGCCAGTTGGGTACGAGGGGTAGTGCAGAACTTCGCTTACAGGAGGCTGCCAATTCGGCTAAAATAATGGGCGTATCAGTTCGTGATAACCTGAATATGATGGATGGTTATTTTAAGAATGATGAAGAACACCGTATTAAGCTCATTCAAAAAATACGTCAGTATAAGCCAGATATAATACTTGCCAATGTTCCTCAAGACAGGCATCCCGATCATGGGCGTGCATCGCAAATGGTTACCGAGGCTTGGTTTTATGCAGGCTTGGTTAAAATTGAAACAGAATGGGACGGCAAAAAGCAAGAAGCTTTTCGCTCAAACAGGCTGTTTTACTACATGCAGCACTTTAGTTACGATTGTAGTTTTGTGGTTGACATAAGTAACGAAATGGAGCAAAAGATTGAAGCAATTAAAGCGTTCAAGTCTCAGTTTCATGACCCGAATTCAAAAGAGCCTGAAACAGTGCTTACGAATCCTGAATTTTTGAAGCATATAAAAGACAGAGATTCTGAATTGGGTTATGCTATTGGTGTTAAATATGCAGAAGGCTTTTTGAGCCAACGTAAAGTTTTTGGAGTAAATAACTTATTCGATATTAAATAAATGAAGACAACGGCTCTTACACCCAAGCACATAGCGCTTGGCGCAAAAATGGTAGAATTTGCCGGCTATAATATGCCGGTATCTTATACCGGACTTAATGATGAACATACTACCGTTCGTACCAAAGCTGGGATGTTCGATGTATCGCACATGGGTGAGTTTATTCTTAAGGGGCCTAAAGCGCTTGACCTGATTCAAAAAGTTACCTCGAACGATGCTTCTGTGCTTTCATCAGGTAAGGTGCAATACTCATGCTTGCCAAATGATAAAGGCGGTATTGTTGATGATCTGCTTGTTTACTGCATGGATAAAGAAACCTATATGTTGGTGGTAAACGCTTCGAACGTTGAAAAAGACTGGAATTGGATAAAATCGCATAACGACCTCGGCGTTGAAATGATAAATGAGTCGGATGCGTATTCTCTAATGGCAGTTCAGGGCCCAAAGGCTACAGCAATATTGGGTACGCTTACTAATGTTGATTTAACCAAAATAGCCTATTACAATTTTACCATTGGCCAATTTTGTGGTATAAACGGTGTTATACTTTCTAATACAGGTTATACCGGTGCTGGTGGTTTTGAAATTTATTGTAAGAATGAAGATGCCGGCAAAATTTGGGATGCCATTATGGAAGCAGGTAAGGCAGAAGGGTTAAAGCCTATTGGCCTTGGCGCGCGCGATACCCTTCGATTAGAAATGGCATTTAACCTATATGGTAACGATATTGATGATACTACATCACCTATTGAAGCTAACCTGGGTGGGATAACTAAATTCACTAAGGAGTTTACCAATTCAAAAGCGTTACTCGAGCAAAAGAACACCGGAGTAAAACGAAAGCTTGTTGGTTTTACAATGATAGATAAGGGTATTCCTCGCCACGGTTACGAAATTACAGATGCGCAAGGGACTGTTATTGGGGTTGTAACTTCGGGTACACAATCACCATCGTTACAAAAGGCAATTGGCATGGGTTATGTTAAGACAGAGCTGACAAAACCTGATACCGAAATATATATTAAGATACGTGACAAATTGATAAAAGCAGTTGTAGTAAAGACTCCATTTTATAAACAGGCATAAGTATGAAGAATACAATCGAAGTTTGCTTTTCACCCCATTCATTTTCATTATACCCGCACGAAGAGTGTATAGTAGTTGTTATTGACGTTTTACGTGCTACTTCTTCTATGTGTACCGCTCTGCATTACGGAGTTGAAAAAATATTGCCTGTAGCTTCAGTTGTTGAGGCCCGTGATTTTCAATCGAAAGGATTTTTAGTAGCTGCGGAGCGCCAGGCTAACAGGGTAGAGGGTTTCGACTTGGGTAATTCGCCATTTGAATATATGCAACCGAAGCTGAGGGGCAAGGTTATTGTATTTACTACAACTAACGGTACACAGGCTATTCGTGTAGCGCGAGATGCGTATAAAATTACCATTGGTTCGTTTTTAAACCTTACTGCATTATGCCAATGGTTGGCAGTGCAACGTAAGAATATCATATTACTATGTGCCGGTTGGAAAGATATTTTTAACCTGGAGGATACACTGTGTGCTGGCGCAATTGCATCAAAGCTTGATAGCACCGGTATGTTTGAAACCAATTACGATTCGACTATGGCATCAAAGTCGTTGTATGAATTGGCCCAACACGATATGTATGGTTTTATGGAAAATTCATCTCACTTTAAGCGCTTGGCAAAGTTGAACCTGCAGGAAGATATTAAGTTCTGCTTAAAGCTTGATCAGGCCCCGGTAGTGCCAATAATGGAAGGTAATTACCTGGTGCCCTATAAGAAATAGAGAAGTTTTTTATTTCTTCCAGACGAGTTTATTCTCTTCGTCATTTTCTATTTTACCGTTATCCATAAGCCATTGCACGGTCTTAATGATCTTGTCTTCTCGCACTTGTTTTACGCTATGTACCAATGCGGTTAGGTCCATTGGGCTTTTGCCCAACTTCTCTTTTAATTGGGCTGCAATAGTGGCAAATTCAAGATCACTTAATTCAAGCTTATTGCGTTCAAGACAAACATCGCATATTCCGCAACGCACTTCTTCCGTTTCGCCAAAGTAAGACAGGAGCAATTCGCTCCTGCATTTGCGGGTATTGGTTACATAGTGTATTACCCATTCCATGCGCTGTATAGCTCGCTCTTTTCGTTCGGTATAGTTTTGTTTTGATATGAGCACGTTACCCGGATGCAATGCGTCTTCGGTATATATTATTTGTGGCTTGCTCGATTGCGGGATGTATGATATGACGGTCATCTTATCTAATCGCAACAGGAGGTTCTTTACTTCTTCTTCTTTAAGTGTAGATCGTTTGGCTAGATTGTATTCGTTAATAGGCACATAATTGCTAAATATGCCTTCGTAAGAGCGTAGTAGTAGTTTTACAAACGCGTCATAATTAGGATGCTCTACCTGGAAGCGGTAGATGTCTTTGTTCGATATTAATATATGTACCTTCGATGGCCGGTAGAAAGACTCGGTAGCCATTATATAACCTTCCTTCTCCAAGAACTTTATGCTGTTGACAACCACGTTGGGTTCTAATGCAAAGTGTTTGCAAAATTCAGTAATGTCAAAATCGTGAGTGCTACCCTTGCCCGAACCAATTGACATATTGTAATAGTTGCAAAGCGCTATATAGGTTTTCTTAACCTCATCAACCGGCGGGAAAGCGTGGTCGATGTTTCTTTCCAGGTTAATGCGGTCAGTTTCATTATAGAATAAAACGGCAAAAGCTTTCTTCTCATCTCTACCAGCACGGCCTGCTTCCTGAAAATAAGCTTCAAGACTATCAGGAAGATCGAGATGCACTACAAAACGCACATTAGGTTTATTTATACCCATGCCAAATGCATTGGTACAAACAATAACACGTAATCTATCATTCAGCCATGCTTCCTGTCTGCCACTGCGTGCATCGTGGGGCAAGCCTGCGTGGTAAAAATCGGCCGATACACCATTTTGCCTTAAGAACAAAGCGACCTCTTCAGTCTTTCTTCTGTTTCGAACATAGATAATACCGGAGCCCTTAATGTTGTTTACCAGTTTTAATAATCTTGCTGCTTTGTCTTCTTCCTTTTGTACTACGTAAGCAATGTTTTTTCTTTCAAAGCTTAATCGTATGGCATTCTCCTCTTTAAACTCAAGCTTCTTTTGAATGTCAGCAACCACCTCTGGTGTAGCACTAGCAGTAAGTGCCATAATAGGCACTTTAGGCAGTAAAACTCTTAGTTCTGTTATCTGTAAGTAAGCAGGCCTGAAATCATAGCCCCATTGGGAAATACAATGCGCTTCATCTACTGCAATAAGGTTTACATTCATTTGCTTTACCCGTGCAATAAAAATATCGGTGGTTAGGCGTTCGGGCGATACGTACAGGAATTTGTAATTACCGTGTATGCAGTTATCCAATGTAATATCTATTTCCCTACTCGTCATGAATGAATGTAACATGGCAGCACGGATTCCTTTACTTAAAAGAAATTCCACCTGGTCCTTCATTAGGGCTATTAGTGGAGAAACAACTATGCAAATGCCTTCTTGTGCAAGTGCAGGTATTTGAAAACACAGCGATTTCCCTCCGCCAGTAGGTAATAGGGCAAGGGTATCTTTACCGGCTAAGGCAGAGTTGATGATATCTTCCTGTAAGGGGCGAAAGTGAGTATGCCCCCAATAGCGGGTAAGTATTTGCGTAATGTTTTCCATGCAGGCTTACTTGCCACCCTGGTTCGATATTATTTGTACCATCATGTAAAACAAAGGCACTGAGTTTAAGAACAGGCTCAATATCATCATGCCCGCAGGCTTTTCTTTTAAGTTGAATTTTTGGGTGAATATGATGCTCATGCAGCAAAGCACAAATCCTATAAACCCAGCACCTAAGGAGCCAAATATAAGTACGGCTTTGCTCATGCTTGCCAGGCAGAAAATTACGGCAAGGGCACCCATTACTAACGAAATATTAAAGGCTTTCTCTACAAAATTCTTCATACGTTATTTTACTACCGATAATTTTTCTGTGTTCATTCTTTTGTTGTCAACTACAAGACTATAAAAATAGGTGCCTGCAGCCATTCCTGTTGAGTTTACTGTAACAGTGCCTTTCTGATTCTTTAACTCTACACTTTTTACATTTTTACCCATTACGTCATAAAATAAAATTGATGCAGTGCAATATTCACTGACTGAAGAAAAATCATAATCAATGCTCGTTGAACTTTTCGTTGGGTTAGGATAAGCATACAGTGAAGTTAGCGGCATTGTTATTTTTTGCACACTGGTTGGGGCACAACCCGTGAGCGCCTTAAACGCATCAACCTTGCCATAGCCGTAATGGTTGTTAGGTGTTGCACCGGTAAAGCTGTCCTGGTCCGAACACATGATGATGGCATTCTTTACATCAGCAGCAGTTGCCGTTGGGTACATTTGTAGATATAGAGCAGCGACACCGGCTACACCCGGGCATGCAGTTGATGTTCCTCCGTCATAAGCATGGAAACCACCGGTATCGATATTGCCGGGAGCATTATTGATATAAAGCTGTCGGAGCGGCGTAGCTAATACTGACATACAGAAATCACCAGCAGAAGTGATATCGGGTTTTGTTCTTCCATCTCTTGTTGGGCCAACGCCAGAATAACCGGTTAATTGACCCATGCTAACACTATTGCCATATAAAATATGTAGTGTAGTATCATAATCAATAAAGCCTCTGCGATTATAAAAATCACCTACAGTTATAACGTGTGGTGAGCATTGGTAGCTACTACACAATGTAGAAATTGTGTCAGGCATTTTGTAGTTCTTAATTTCTGGATATTGCAGTGAGGTTGGCAAGCCTGAATTTACAATAGGGGTAGGGTCGGGGTACCAGCAATCTATTCTGCCGGTGCCGGTGGTGATCAAACTCCAATAGTAAGAGGAGTCGATACCAATTTTACCATTTTGTATTGAATCAGGGGTGATTTGAACTTGAAGTGAATAAGTATTACCAACAAGTTGGGTATATGTTTGCAACACGCCAATTCGCTCTCCGTTACTGTTCTTAATGGTGTCGGTAACTATAACTCCAGGTTGACTGAGGACCGTAGAAAATGCAGTACGGGTAATAAAAGAATAAGGGCTTATGCGATCAACACCAATGGCAAATTGTACCTTACTAAAATTGGCCGTATCGGCCCAGGCATCGTAATAAATAACATTGCCGTCATAACTAAAAGGAGCAAACCATGTAAAATTGGTATCACCCTTAATTAAATTATATCCAACGTGGTATGGTATATTACTTTCATTGCCTGATGCGGCAACAAACACCCTTCCCGGCTGAGCCGTTATCATACTATCTATCATTTGCGCCTGAAGGTCAAAGCCATCGTGTGAACCATCGTAGTCGCCAAGGCTGGCATTAATCACACACGGCTTGCCTAATGCTGTAGCTTTATTGAATAAAAAGCTGGTGGCATCGGTCATTTCATTATTGGTTTGGTTACTGAAATTGTAAACTACAGCCATAATATCAGCTTCGGGTGCTGCACCAATGCTAAGGCCATTAGCCCTGCCATTAGCCGTTGCAACGCCTGATACATGGCTACCATGTCCATATTCTAAAGCAGAGGAAGAGTCCATTGATTTGATAACCGAGAGATTATTATGAGCTAATGCCGTATCTAAAGTTGGTTTGTCCCATTCCTGGCCATAACCATATGGGAAAGGGGTGAATTGGTTAGCATTTTTAGTCATATCCCATATAGCCAGTATGCGGCTGTTGCCAACGCTGTCTCTAAAATCGGCGTGTACAAAATCTATCCCGGAATCTATCATGCCTACTATCACGCCCTTGCCTTTATAAGGCTGGGTAAGCGGAGCAACGCCCATTTGTACATCTACTATATGTGCATGTACACGCATAGTGTCGTTACAAGGCCTAATATGTGGCGGTGCGCCTTCCATACGTATTATAGAAGAGCTAAGGTAAAAGTCTGACAATGCATTTAATGGTATGCGTATAGCTGCAATATTACCATACGAGTATTTGAAAACTCCATGGTTTTTGTTCACCAGTTCTTTAATGGTCTCAATCTTACCTTTCACCAGCACTTCTATTACTTGTGAGTCATCCAAAGTATGTCGGATAACGGCTGCTTGTTTTTGTGCCAGGTAAAAATCAAACTTAGTAGGAGCCTGACCTATTGCTGATAAAGAGGCTGCTAAAATGGCAATAGCTGTAATTAATTTCTTCATCTTTTTTTAGATTAGGCTGTGTTTAAGGCATTAAGTAGTAAAGTTAATAAAAAACAGGCAAATAAGGGGTTCAAACTCTGTTGATGCTATGTTAATATAGGCAACCCGTTATTTGAAAATGAATGGTATTTTTGCGCAAACAGTAAAAGTTATTAAAGTTGAAAGTTCTTAAAGTCGTTGGGCTTTATAAACTTTATAAACTTTACAAACTTTATAAACTTATAAAGATTTGAAACCTTCAATACCTAAAGGCACGCGCGATTTTTCATCACAAGAGATGGTGAAGCGCAACTATATTTTCGATACCATTCGTGAGGTGTTCCGCAATTATGGCTATTTGCCTATTGAAACACCAAGTATGGAAAACCTTGATACCTTAATGGGTAAGTACGGCGAAGAAGGCGATAAGCTTATTTTTAAAATACTGAACAGCGGCGATTTTTTAGATGGCTTAAAGGATAAGGACACAAAAGAAATGGGAGCTAAAGAAATGACCAAATACATTTCTGAAAAAGCACTACGTTATGATTTGACTGTGCCTTTTGCTCGCTATGTGGTACAACACCAAAATGATATTACATTCCCCTTTAAGCGTTACCAAATACAACCTGTTTGGCGTGCCGACCGCCCACAAAAAGGCCGTTACCGCGAATTTTACCAGTGCGATGCCGATGTTATAGGTAGCCCGTCTCTATTAAACGAGGTTGAGTTGATACAAATGATTGATGATGTATTTGGTAAATTAAATGTACCTGTAATTATAAAGTTGAATAATCGTAAAATACTTCAAGGTATAGCTGAATCCATTGAAGCGCCAGAAAAAATGATTGATATAGCTGTGGCTATTGATAAATTAGATAAGATTGGAGATGATGGGGTAAGGAAAGAATTAATTGATAAGGGGTTTGATAATGCGAGAATTGATAAATTATTGAAGATAATTTTAGATAAATCAATAGTAAGCGTAGGTGATTTTAATTTTGAGGTATCACATAATATAAATGAAAGTGATGCTAGACTGGCAGTTCTTGCTAGTAAAATTAACTCCGATGGGACTTTTCTTCTGCCAGAGGTTTTTGTTAAAGGGAAAAATGAATTAGGATATATTGTTCATAATGTAAAGAAGCTAGTCTCTTCAATAAAAATAGAGGTCGACTTATCTCTTGCCCGTGGACTCAACTATTATACTGGAACTATTATAGAAATCCAAGTAGATAGAAGTAGGTGTAAGTCTGAATTTACAAGCAGCATTTGCGGCGGCGGCCGTTATGATGATCTGACCGGGATATTTGGTTTACCAAACGTATCGGGTGTGGGCATTTCATTTGGCGCTGACAGAATATATGATGTAATTGAGGAATTGAATAGATTTCCGCAAAGTGTAAGTAGTTCAACTAAAGTAATGTTTGTGAATTTTGGCAATAATGAAGCTCAATATTGCCTTCCTTTGGTTTCTGAACTAAGAAAGAATAACATAAGTGCAGAATTGTACCCTGATGCTGCCAAGTTTAAAAAACAAATGGGTTATGCTGATGATAAAAAGATAGCCTATGTTGTTTTTATTGGTGGAGATGAAATGAGCAAGGGAGTTTTGAAATTGAAGAATATGACATCGGGAGAAGAAAAAGAAATAAAATCTGACGAATTAATAAAGCATATTGTATGAAACTTTTTGCAGTAAACAGTAAAATAGATTTTGCAACTATTAAGTCGCTTTTGGCAGATAATGCACGCATTGCATTATCAGAAGAAGCTGAGAAGAAGATTGATAAAGCCAGAAAGTACCTGGATAAGAAATTGGCAAGTTCTAAAGAACCTGTGTATGGAATAAATACAGGTTTTGGTTCATTGCGCAATGTAAAGATAGATACGAAGGACTATAGCCTACTTCAAACAAACTTACTGCGTTCACATGCCTGTGGTAGTGGTAACGAAGTACCGGCAGAGATAGTTAAAATAATGCTATTGCTTAAAGTGCAATCGCTTAGCTATGGGCATTCGGGTATTGATGTAAGCACGGTTGAAAGGCTTATAGATTTTTATAATAACGATATCCTTCCAGTAGTATATGAGCAAGGCTCATTAGGTGCATCGGGAGATTTGGCTCCACTGGCCCATTTGTGCTTACCATTAATTGGCGAAGGTGAAGTATATTATAAAGGGAAGAAGAAAACTGCTGCCGCTTTATATAAGGAATTAAAGTGGAAGCCATTAGAGCTTAAACCTAAAGAAGGTCTTGCTCTATTGAACGGTACCCAGTTTATGAGTGCCTATGGTACATGGTTAATATTACAAGCGCAAGGCCTAACAATATTAGGAGATACCATAGCTGCTATGTCTCTCGATGGATTTGACTGTCGCCTGGAACCATTTAATAAACTGGTGCAAGATGTCCGACCGCATAAAGGACAAAAGGAATGTGCTGCATTTATTTTACAAACCTTAAAAGGAAGTAAAATAGCGGTGCGTAAAAAGACTGATGTACAAGATCCATATTCGTTCCGTTGCATACCGCAAGTACATGGCGCAATACGAGATGTAGTAGAGCATGTGCAAAGTGTTTTCTTGAAAGAAATTAATTCAGTTACCGATAACCCATTGATATTCCCTGATGAAGATGAGATAATTTCGGGCGGTAATTTTCACGGACATCCGTTAGCAATGGCATTAGATTATTTAAGTATTGCTTTGGCTGATTTAGGTAATATCTCGGAACGCAGAACTTACAAACTAATTTCAGGTGAGCGTGGCCTGCCAGCTTTTTTGGTTAAGTCTCCCGGCATAAACTCGGGCTTAATGATATTGCAATACAGTGCTGCTGCAGTTGTGAGCCAAAATAAACAATACGCTACACCTGCTTCGGTTGATAGTATTGTATCATCGAACGGACAAGAAGATTACGTGAGTATGGGTGCTAATGCAGCTACCAAATGCTACAAGGTAATCCAAAACCTTAAGACTATATTAGCTGCAGAGCTTATTACAGCTGCCCAGGCTCTTACTTTCCGCAAACCTGAAAAAACATCTCCTGTATTAGAAACAATGCTTGCTAAATTCCAAAAGCAAGTTCCTTTTTATTGATAAGGATAGGATTATACACGAGGCTATTATAAAGGGAGTAGAGTTTATAGAAGAGAGTATTTAGAAGAATAACGAATATCGAACTCTGAATATTGAATGCCGAAGTAAACGGTATGGGTATTCTACTTCTAAGTTCAGAATTCAATATTCGTTATTCGATATTGTTTTTTTACGGTCTAATTCCCCTAACTGTATCCTTCCCTTGCGGAGGTAAAGCAGATAAGCCTTTCTTGGCCAAATCATAATCAGGCTTTAATTGTAAAGCACATTGCCATGCAAAGCGCGCCGAATCCCATTCATGTACGGTGAAATATGCTCCGCCCAGGTTATACCAAAGATCAGGATTATTGTTGTTAGCATACAAGCCTTTCTTCAAAGCAATTATGGCTTGTGGCGCTTTGTTTTCGCGGCCAAATTCCATAGCTTGGTTCAAGTATGAATTAGCAAGCAATGGGTAATACTGTTTTAAGTTAGGGTGATCAGGATACAACTTCTTCGCATAGTCCCAATATTTTTTTGAAGAATCGGGCATTTGCAATTTATAGAATGCAATACCAAGGTTCAAATAACTATTGGTGTACGTAGGGTGCATTTGTATTGATTTGCGCAATAGGCTCACCGATTTATTAATATATTCATTTACTAATGCTTTACTTGCTTTGCTGGTGTCTTTAATAGTTTCAGCTTTATCTAGGTAACGTGCCCCGGCATTACCAAGTACCATAACGCTGTTAGGCGATACTTCAACGTCGTGTATAAACAAGGTCATATCATTCTTCCATAAAACATTACGAGTAGTGCATTCAATACCGCATAAAACGATAAGTACAGCGGTTACGCCCATAATCACTTCCCTTTTTTTTGCAAATTCAGGGCTGCGGATAAAGCCATAAGAAAGTAGCACTACAAACCCTAATGAAGAGTGGAATGCTAAACGTTCGCCCATTGTTGCGCCAACATCTACCACAAAGTTGGTAACCATGGCCAGGTTAGCCAGGTAAAAGAAAATAGGGAAAGCCAATATCCTTTTTTGTAAGAGTAATTTAAAGCCCCAGTATATAATAGCACCGTAACTAATTATACAAAGCCATACCAATGGGTCGTTAAATCCGCGATAAGGCAATTGGTTGTATGAATAATCGCTTGAAAGCGGGTAGGGGATGAATAACATGAAAAGATATTTCCCCAGCACATAAATTTCTGATGCTATTTTTTGCGAATGAGTAGCAAGCATGTAAGGGTTGTTCAGTATTTCATCGCTTGGCACATTATGCGGTACCCCAACTGATTTAATACGTATTATCATATACAGAACAACTACACCAAAATATGGTAGGCTATTTAATATAGTATCCTTGGTGTCTTTTTTTGCTACGGTATAAAAGAGTATGGGCAATAAGAAGATAAGAGTAAGTGCATACTCTTTAGCCAACATGGCTAAAAAGAAACAAAAAGCACCCAGGTAAAGGTCTTTTACCTTTTTCTCTCCTTTTTCCGGTTCGGCATAGTGTAGGGCAAAAATAAAGGTGAGTAAAATAAATATGAGCGATAGCATTTCGTCCAAGCTCTTAACATTAGCTACCACCTCGGTATGCATAGGGTGAATAGTAAATAACAAAGCGGCCAGAAAGGCAATATCCTCTCCCTTTTGCATATTCACCAAAAGGTAATTATTTAAAAAGTAAAAGACGACAAGTATACATAGCATATAGGCTAATATACTTACAGCATGCCGGAAGAAAGGGTCTTCGCCGGTTATAGCATGTTCTATTGCAAATACTACTATAGATAAGGGCCTGTACCTACCGCCAGCCAACATTTGGTTAGCATTCATTTGGTGGTAATAGCTGTAATACGCATCATGAGACATGATACCTTTTATTCCGCTAAATCCTTCTTGTACAAATTCGTTCTTGGCAATTACTATACCATCGTCAAGTGCATATTCATTTAATATCGAATCGGCATAAAATACCAGCCCTAAGGTTAGTAGTATAATACACTTAACCTTAAAAGTGAAATTAAAAATAGGGTTAGAAAGCGTGGTTCCTTCTTCCATTACAGGTATATCAATTTAAATTGAAGCCTTTTAATAAAGCTGCGGTAGTTTTTACGCAAAGCTTTATCAAGCATACGTATGTCTTTATATTGCTGAAACATTTCTATCAATATCATATCGAAGGCCGAACTTTCCACAAAATTAATTTCTGATTCGAAACCACAAACACATAATGCACCGGTAGTCTCTAAAAAACGTTTGATGGTCTTTTCGTCGGTGTTAAGTGTTTTACAACTTCCAAAATGCAATATCTTATCCTGGCAGCTATCCAGTAACATATCACCCAATTCATCAAGGGTAACAAATTCCTTACCTACCTGTATACTTTCCGGTTGACCATGAAATGCAAAATACCCAATGGAATAGGGAGCATATTTTCTTTGTTTCCAAAGAGATAGGTAGTACTCCAAGTTTTCGCGCGTACCACACTGCTTGTATATGAACTTTACTTCAAGATTCTGTTGTAAAAAAGTAAGGGCGGCCCTCACGCTCGAATTGTCCCGCAAATCTTTTTGCCAATCACCTTCCACGCAAAATACATTCTTCTTATAACTCTGTGCTAATCCCATTGCCTAGTTTTTATTGCCCCGCAAAAATAATGGTAAATGGGCGGCTGTAATACCACTATTAACTTATATTTGACTGAAAATTAACTTTTTTTTCAACCCGGCCATGAAAGACTTGGATAAGAGGCTAGAGATAATTTATAAAGAAATAGAAAAAATTTTATCTTTGCAAAGCGAGTTGCACAATACCGTTAAGCTTCTTAGGTCTGAAAATCAGGAGCTTACGGATAAGATGAGGGTAGTGGACGAGCAGTTAAAAAAGGCCAGGGAAGCTGCAGAAACAGCTCAGAAAGAGAAACTTAGTCATAACACACAACAAAACCAGGAATTAAACAATAAAATAGACGAACTCTTAAGTGAAGTAGAGCGATGTATAACATTGCTGAAGAATTAAGCCAACAAGCAGAGATACAGTGAAAACCAATACAATAAACATAAATATCTCAGGAAGGGAATACCCGGTAAACATAACCCCTGATACAGAGGCAACCATGAAAAAAGCGGTTGAACTTGTAAATGATCAGGTAAAGGATTACTCTTCTTCATACGCTATTAAAGATCCGCGCGATCTGCTAGCAATGTGTGCCTTACAGCTTGCTTTTCAGCATTTAGAACATGGTAAAAATGTGCAGTTTAATGAAAAGATAGAGGAACAGATAAAAGCTATCGAAAAGGTATTGCACATTTAGTAAGCGACTTCTTTTAAGGGTTCATAAAAACAAACACCTCCATGAACCTAGATATAGTAACCATTATTGTAATTGTAGCTGCAGCCGTTGTTGGCTTGGGGTTTGGTATATTAATTACCGCCACCATTATTCGCAAGAATATTGAAAAGAAGGGGCAGGAAATTATAAAGGATGCTGAAAGGCAGAGTAATACCCTGCGCGATAAAAAGATGTTAGAAGCGAAAGAGCGCTTTTTACAACTTAAAGCAGAACACGAACAACAAACCATTGAAAAGAATAAGACCCTTAATCAGATAGAAACCCGTGCTAAGCAAAAAGAACAAGCTGCGGGTCAAAAACTGGAACAAGTTCAGCGTAAGGAAAAGGAAACCGAGGGGCTTAAGGCAACTTTAACCGAGCAATTGAAAATTGCTGAGGTAAAAGGTGAAGAACTGGCCAAAATGCATCAAAGGCAAGTTCAGCAGTTAGAGGTTTTGTCACAAATGTCGGCGGAAGATGCTAAGACACAATTGATAGAGTCATTAAAGTCTGATGCTAAGTCGCAAGCTACGGTAATGATAAAAGAAATTGTTGATGAAGCTAAGCTTACCGCTAATATGGAAGCTAAGAAGATCATCATACAATCTATACAGCGTATGGGTGTTGAACAGGCTGTAGAAAATGCAGTGGCTGTATTTAATATTGAGAACGATGAAATGAAAGGCCGTATTATTGGCCGTGAAGGACGTAATATACGTGCACTGGAAGCTGCAACGGGTGTTGAGGTTATTGTAGACGATACCCCGGAGGCTATTATAATTTCGTGCTTTGATCCGCTACGTAGGGAAATAGCACGTATGTCGTTACATCAATTAGTAACCGACGGACGTATTCACCCTGCCCGTATTGAGGAAGTGGTACAGAAATGCCGCAAACAGTTAGAAGATGAGGTTGCTGAGTTAGGTAAGCGTACGGTAATTGACTTGGGTTTAAATAACCTGCATCCTGAACTTATTAGGTTGGTTGGTAAAATGAGATACAGGTCATCATATGGCCAGAACTTGTTACAACACTCAAAAGAGGTTGCTAACCTGGCTGCTACTATGGCTGCTGAACTTGGTTTGAACCCTAAGGTTGCTAAGCGTGCCGGTTTATTACACGATATAGGTAAAGTGCCGGATGAAGAACCTGAATTGCCACACGCAATTTTGGGTATGAAGCTTGCAGAAAAGTATAAGGAGAAACCTGAAATATGCAATGCTATTGGTGCTCACCACGATGAAATTGAAATGAACAGCTTGTACTCGCCAATTATACAAGTATGTGATGCTATATCGGGTGCACGCCCTGGCGCACGCCGCGAAATGGCTGAGCAGTATATTAAGCGCTTACGCGACCTTGAAGCATTGGCTATGTCGTATAAAGGTGTTGAAAAAACCTATGCTATACAGGCAGGTAGAGAATTGAGGGTTATTGTGGGTAGCGAAAAAATTACCGACAAAGAAGCTGAAGTAATGTCATTTGAGATAGCTCAAAAGATCCAGAATGAAATGACATACCCGGGCCAAGTAAAAGTTACAGTTATTCGTGAAACAAGGGCTGTTAGTGTGGCTAAATAATATAAAATGATTGGCGCTTTTCTGTTAGGACTTCTACCATCTTTTTTGCAAGTCCGTATAAGAAGGCTCTTAGGTCAGCATATTGGTAAAGGCTCACGCATTAGGTTCGGTAGTATAGTAAAAGTAAAATCATTAAATATGGGGGAACAATGTTCAATTGGTCCCTTTTGTTACATAAAAGCAGACCATTTAGAAATTGGAAGTAAAAGTGTAATAAAGCCATTTTCTATTATCTCAACCCGGGTTGTAAAATTTGGTGAATATGTACACATTGCTCCTTTAACTATAATTAGTAGCGAGTTTACTGAGAATTCAGTAATTGAAATTGGAGACCATAGTCGTATTTTTCCATACTGCTGGCTTGATACAGGAGAGGGTATAAAGATTAGAAAGCAAGTCGGAGTGGGTGCACATTCTTTAATTTATACCCATGGAAGCTGGGCCGATTATTTGGATGGTGCACCAATATCGTATGGCCCGGTGGAGTTAGGTGATAATATATGGATACCAACCCGAGTTACCATTTTACCGAATGTGGTTTTAGGAAAGAATACAATTGTTGGAGCTAATTCGCTGGTGAATAAATCTTTTCCCGAAAATGTTCTGATTGCAGGTACACCTGCAAAAATTATAAAAGAAAATGTGATTGGGGCAATAACACCTGATGAGAAATGTAAGCGGATGATTCAAATTTTAGAAGGGTATTCTAAGTATTTGAATTTTAAATCAGATAGTAATAGTAGAGTTGAAGGAGATAAGTTATTTCTTCATGCATTTAAGATGGTTATTGATGAAAATAAAGATTTAAATAAGGGCGATATGTTAATTCTGGTTAATACAACTATATCGCACCAAGAAATGGAAGGCTTGAAAAGTAAAGGCATTTCTGTTATCGATCATACCAACAAAAGAATACTGCAAACATCAAACAAATCAGTTTTTATAGATTTTGTTTCATATCTACGTCGTTATGGCGTTAGGTTATATATTGATTAAATCTTACAAAGGATGTCTTTGATTTTAAGGGTAGATGTAGATAAGCCATACGGGAATGCTAGCCTGACAAGAAGTATTGCCAGTAAGTTATCAGAAGATTATTGGTTCCCTGATAGAATATATAAAACAAGATATCTGATTCATTTGGCCGAATTCCTGGGTCTTTGTAATAAAGAGAATATAGCCGGTCACATATATTTTAGAATGTGCACCGTTCCTGATGAAAAGATAGTTGAATTAGTAAAGAAAGGCGGACACAGAATTGGGTTTCATGCTGAAAACACCAGAAGCTTGGAAACGTTCTCGGCTGAATGGAATGATTTCGAAGAAGTAGTTAGTCCGGAAAAGGTAAGTTCGTTTAGCAAACATGGTTCAGGTACATTAAAGCTAGGGAAACAACATTATGCACCTTATGAACCTGAGAAGTATAAAGATTGGGCAATGGAATTAAATACAAGGTTTTATTTTGGTAATGGGATTTGTAAATCAATAGATGATTTAATACCGAAAAATGATTTCTATCCTAATATGTTTTGGATTGAAAGAGAGTATAGAGATAATAGCTTTTCGGGTTTTGATCAATTATTAAAAATAGCAAAGAATAAAGATGTGCCCGTTTTGATACATCCTTGCAATTATGAGAGGTCAAGGGTCGTAGCTAATGACTTTAAAGAACTGATAAAGCTTTCCAAAGAAAATAATATTGATTGGAAAGTATATGAATAATGACTGGTGGTTAATGCTTTTTGTTAATTTAGTTTTATATAAGATATGAAGAAGGTTCTTTTGCTAGCGGATGTAAATTCTACGCATACACGAAAATGGGCTTTGGCAATTGCAAATGAAGGGTTTAATGTAGGTCTTTATAGTTTGAGTAAGTTAAATACAAACTGGTTCAAGGATTATGCAAGCATTGAGTGTTTATCAGATAGCAGTATTACAGATATTGCGTATAGGAAAGACCCGGGGAAACTTAGTTATATAAAAGCATTACCTGCGCTTAAAAGAGCTATAAAAACCTTTAAGCCTGATGTTCTTCATGCTCATTATGCTACCAGTTATGGTATGCTGGGTGCGCTTTCCGGTTTTCATCCTTTTGTTCTTTCAGTTTGGGGAAGCGATATTTATGAATTTCCTAAGAAGTCATTTCTTCATAAATATTTGGTTAAGAGAAATTTGAAGAAGGCTGACCGTATATTATCTACCAGCCATTCCATGGCTGTGGAAACTGCAAAATATAGTAAGGCAAATGTTGACGTTACTCCCTTTGGTATTGATATTAATATATTTAAACCCCAAGAAGTAAAATCGGTTTTTGACGAAAACGATATTGTAATTGGTACAGTTAAGGCCCTGGAGCCTGTATATGGCATTAAATATTTAATTGAGGCATTTGATATTTTGCATAAGAAACATTCCGGGCTTCCATTAAAGTTGCTTATAGTTGGCACAGGCTCACAGGAAGCTGAATTAAAACAGCTATGCAAAATATATGGGCTAGGAGAAGACGTGAAATTTACCGGGTGGGTGAATTATGACCAAGTCCCTATCTATCATAACATGATAGATGTGTACGTAGCGTTATCAGAAAGTGAAAGTTTTGGCGTTTCGGTTCTCGAAGCATCGGCTTGTGCCAAACCTGTTGTAGTTTCAAATGTTAGTGGGTTTGCTGAAATTGTTGAGAATGGGGTGACGGGTATAATTGTCCCGGTAAAAAATGCACGTGTTGCTGCGAGTGCTATTGAAAAGCTTATCAATGATAGGCAATACGCTAAAGCAATGGGGGAAAAGGGAAGAGAAAGAGTAGAGCGTTTTTATAATTGGTCTTCGAATATTAATGACATTGTCAAAATATATAATTCTGTTCTGAACCACCAGGAATGAAGTTAATAATACTTACGCAATATTTTCCACCCGAAGTAGGGGCACCGCAAAATCGCCTTTATGAAATTGCTGTTAGACTAAAGCAACGTGGAGTTGATATTGAAATTCTTACGGCTATGCCTAATTATCCTCAGATGGAGATACATGAGGGGTATAAAGGCAAATGGTATGTAAAAGAAAAGATGAACGATATGACTGTTCATCGTGCATGGATTTGGGTGAGTAAGAGCAAAGGAATTGTGTCTCGCTTGATGAACTATTTTTCTTTTGTTTTCTCTTCAATGTGGATTGGTCTATTTAAACTCGGCAAAACTGATTATTTGCTGTGTGAATCTCCACCATTATTCTTAGGGTTATCGGTACTGGTACTAAAGCGTGCTAAACATGCCAAGCTTATTTTTAATGTGTCAGATCTTTGGCCCGAAACAGCTGAGAAGTTAGGCTTGATAAATAATAAGTTCCTGTTATCTACTACTAAAAAATTGGAGGAGCATTTATACGCTAGCTCAGCTTTTGTAACCGGACAAACCCAGGGAATTGTGAAGAATATAAAGGATCGCTTTCCCGATAAGTTTGTTTATTGGCTGCCTAACGGGGTTGATATGGGTTTTTATAAAGAAGAAGATATTGTAAGTGAATGGAGAAAGGAGAATGGATTTGGTTCTGATGATTTTCTTGTTCTATACGCCGGAATAATAGGCCATGCACAAGGCTTGGAGGTGGTTTTAAAAGCGGCTGAAAATACCAAAGACCAACCCATAAAATGGGTATTGTTGGGAAGTGGGCCCGAAAAAGAAAAGTTGCTTAACATGAAGGAGCAAATGAAGTTAGATAACGTTTTCTTCTTTGAGCCTTTGCCAAAAAGCAAAATGCCTGATGTGTGGAAATCGGTAGATGTTTCATTAGTGCCTTTACGTCGCATTGATCTGTTTAAAGGTGCAATCCCCTCAAAAATTTTCGAATCGGTTGCCATGAGAAAGGCCTTGTTACTAGGTGTTGAGGGCGAAGCGAAAGAATTGTTTATTGATGAAGGTAAGGCAGGCCTTGCATTTATACCCGATGATGGAGTTGACTTGGCTAATAAAGCCATATATTTAATGAACAACAAAACTGAGAGATGGGCAATGGGTGTAAATGGACGTAAGTATGTAAGTGTTAAATTTAACCGCGATACTATTGCCGCTGATTTTTATAAAGTACTTATAGATTTTAATAATGGCATTAGTAAGTAAAATTAAATACGGCTTGCTTTGCCTGGTGCCATTTATAATGTGCATTTACCCTTATATGGCTGCCTGGCCTATTATCGGTTATCTTATTTGCTGGCTTATTGAAGGTGATTTAGTGTGTAAGGGAAGAGCCATAAAGCAGAATAAATTTGTTTGGTTGTTTTCAGGCTTTTATCTGTTATATCTTATTAGGTATCTGTTTTCAGGTGATTATGATATGGGCTGGCACATTATGCAGGTTAAGCTAAGCCTTTTCTTGTTTCCATTATTATTGGTGTCAGAAGGTGTGAAGAATATTAAAGAACAGAAAATGTTCATTTATACATTTATTGCCGGGTGTGTGGTAAATGGGCTTATTTGCATTGGCTATGCTATATGGAACCTGGCAGTAAATAATGTATTTGTGTTCCAATACATACAATTCTCTATACTGTTGCATCCGAGTTATTACTCTATGTATATTGACGTGGTAATGCTATTAGTGTTTTATTTATTTACGAATAGTACTGTCGTTTTAAATAAAAGTGAGCGGATATTTTTATTAGGGGCCACGTTCTTTCTCTTGTTTATTCTTGTATTGCTTCAATCAAAAATGGGGATGTTTATCTCTGCGGCATTAATTGTAGTGTTGCTTACCAGGTATGCATTAAAGCGAGGGTATAAAACTGTTATGGGACTTTTAGCTGTAGGGCTTGTAGTGTATTTTGTTACGTTCCACTTTTTAATCGGCCAGAATTCGAGAGTGGCAGGTGCGGCAGAAGTCATTACCTCCAATAAGATAAGCGCAAGCTCGACCGAATCAACGCAGGTTAGGTACTACGTGTGGACCGCCGCGATGGAAGTAATAAAAAGAGCTCCTGTTTTTGGTGTTGGTGTTGGTAATGAGTCGCCTGTTTTAGTTGACCAATATGAGAAAGATGGATACACAGGGGCGGCCAAAGAAAAATTAAATGCACACGATCAGTATATTCAAACAACAGTATCTACGGGTATTGTTGGTTTGTTGCTTCTTCTTGCCGGCTTCCTTTTCTCTTTTATTACAGCTGTAAAAGAACGGAGATTCGTATACGGTACATTTTTAGTAATAGTAGCTTTAAATTTTTTGGTTGAAGCGATGTTTGAGCTTCAAAGCGGCACAATATTCTTCGGCCTGTTTAATTCGTTGCTTATGTTTAATTTCGTGATATAAAATAATAGTATGATTAGTTTTTCTCCTCCGCGTATAGATGATAAAATAGTGGATGCTGTTGCTGAAGTGTTGCGTTCAGGTTGGATAACAACAGGACCCAAGACCAAATCATTTGAAAAGAAAATTGCTGAGTATTGCGGGGTAGGTTCAGTGCTTTGTCTTAATTCTGCAACCGCGGGCTTAGAGCTTGCCCTCCGCTGGTATGGAGTAGGCCAAGGAGATGAGGTTATTTTACCTGCCTACACGTATGCTGCAACAGCCAATGTGGTTATGCATTGTGGGGCTACACCTGTTTTAGCAGATGTAAATAAAGATGATTTTAATATTTCGCTTGCGGAGATTGAAAAGAAGATAACCACCAGGACCAAGGTGATAATGCCGGTAGATTTTGGCGGTTTACCAAGCGACTATGATGCCATAATGAAACTTGTACAAGCTGCTAAGGCAAAATTTGTGGCTAGTAACGATATCCAAAAGCAATTGGGGCGTATACTTGTATTATCAGATGCTGCGCATTCATTTGGCGCGACCTATAAAGGTAAACGTACGGGAGCATTAACTGATATCTCAGTGTTCTCATTTCATGCAGTAAAGAATCTAACCACAGCAGAAGGCGGTGCAATGGCGTTTAATTTGCCAGCGCCGTTTAATAACGATGATATATATAAGAGTCTTTGCGTTAAATCATTGCACGGACAGAATAAAGACGCTTTAGCAAAGACCCAAAAAGGTAATTGGAAGTACGATATTATTGAGCCGGGTTATAAATGCAATATGACCGATATAATGGCGGTTATAGGTATGATTGAACTGGAACGGTATGATAATGATACCTTGAAGCGCCGTAAAGCAATTGTTGAGGCTTATCATAAAGCACTTACTAAGTATGACTGGGCCATATTACCTACGTTTAAAGATGTTGATAAGGAGTCATCGTATCATTTGTTTCCATTACGTATAAAAGGTATTGATGAAGTTAAACGTGATGCCATCATTCAAAAGATATTTGATAAAGATGTATCAGTAAACGTGCATTTTATTCCATTGGCAATGCTTAGTTTTTATAAGAACTCTGGATACAATATAAAAGACTATCCTGTTGCATACGATAATTATTCACGCGAAATATCATTGCCCATATTCTACGACCTGACGGATGAACAGATTCAAATTGTTATTGATGCAGTAGTAAAATCTGTACTTGAAGTAATTTAATGGTAAAACGCCTGTTTGATATACTAGCTTCGCTTATTGGTATTGTAATACTGTCTCCGTTTTTAATTCTCATTTCAATTTTAGTCCTTCTCGATTCTCGTGGTGGAATATTCTACAAGCAGGTTAGGGTAGGTAAAGGCATGAAGGAATTCAAGCTCTTTAAGTTCCGCACTATGTATAGCAATTCTGATAAAAAAGGGTTACTCACTGTAGGTATGAAAGATAGCCGCATAACCCGAATGGGATATTACTTACGCAAGTATAAATTAGATGAACTGCCACAGTTGCTAAATGTATTGATAGGGGATATGAGCATAGTAGGCCCACGACCCGAAGTTCCAAAATACGTGGCAATGTATAATGATGAGCAAAAAAAAGTACTGAATGTAAGGCCAGGTATTACCGATTATGCATCTATTGAATATGCCAATGAAAATGAAATATTATCAAAAGCAACTAATCCTGAAGAAGAATACATAAATACCATAATGCCCGCTAAGCTTAAGCTTAACCTAAAATACATTTCTGAAATGGGCCTGACAACTGATATCAAGATAATATTCCGAACAATAGGAAAGATATTTTAGAGAACGTTTTGCCCTATTATCCCTTTATAAATTACAAATACACCAACTGCAATAAGTGCAAGGCCAAAGAAAATGCTTTTGTAAACTTTAGCTCTATTGTTTTTCATTAGTGCCCAGTTCTTGTAATCGTCGTATATGATATATACACCAAAGCATATAACACCAAGGCCTAAAACTAAGAGCTTATAATTCATAATAGGTATTTAATAGCTTTTGTTACTCCAAATTAATTGGCCTAAATAAATCAGGCTAACTCCAATAACAACAAGCAATAATCCCCAAAGAATAATTCGAATTATCATTGAGGTATTTGTGCCTCTTTGCTTTATAATCAATATTAATGCTGCTAGCATTAATAAGAGTGTGCCTATTTTCATTAGGCAAACTTACAGTTTTGCTTTTAACGTATTAAGATTGGCTTCTCTTAAACTCAATCACTGTTATTTCTGGTAACATACCAACACGGCCAGGGAAGCCTAAATGACCAAGGCCACGGTTAACATATAGATGTTGATTTTTATTGTGTGTATATAGCCCATGCCAGCGTTCGTAACGCCATTGTACTGGGCTCCATTGCCACTCACCAATACGTATGCCGAATTGCATGCCATGTGTATGACCGGCAAGTGTGAGCTGTATGTTGGTTTTTTCGGCTACCTCAATGTCCCAATGCGATGGATCGTGCGATAATAGAATTCGGAATGGCACATTCTCGGTGCCTTTAATAGCTAAGGGTAATTGGCCATATTGTGCAAATGGTGGTGCGCCCCAATTCTCTACTCCAACTATTGCAATTTGTTGGCCATCCCTTTCAATTATTCTGTTTTCATTCAATAGCATATCAAACCCTGCCTTTTGTTCTAATGCAACCAGAGTATTCAGGTTTGCTTCTTTTGCCTCTTTACTTTCCCACTTTACATAATCTCCATAATCGTGGTTGCCCAAAATTGAAAACTTACCCAATGGTGCCTTTAGTTTCTGAAAAATATGTTCGAACCCTTTAAACTCCTCGGCAACATTGTTTACCATGTCGCCCGTAAAGAATATCATATCAGGCTTAAGGTTGTTTATCATATCAACAGCCTTTTCTATCTGGTCTTTATGACTATAAAAACTGCCAATATGCATATCTGATATTTGCACCGCACGTAAGCCATCAAATGCTTTAGGTAAGTTATCGAATTCTATAGTCTCGTGCAGTACCTTAAAGTCGAATCGCCCTACCAAAATGCCGCGCACAATAAATATAAACAGGGTGAAAGAAAATATAGTTCCGATTATAAGTATCCAGTCCATACCTAACCGAATATGGCTGCTGTGTACGAATAAATGGTTAAGCCCAATATATGCACTTTGAATAATAAAATAAAGTAACACGAAAACAGAAAAGAACATTTTAGGTAAAATATCCGTCATTATAATACCTGCTCCCTGAAAGCCATAATAGGTGCGGCGTACATTTAGCCTCTTAGTAAACGAGCCCATTACCATAAAGAATACTGCTGCAATTGCAACTACTTCGGTAATGTAAAATGCCTTAAAGTAGGTCAGTAAGGTAGTATGCCCTGAATTTGCAAGCAAATGGCTCCAGCCAAAATAAGCAGCACTTTCTATGAAAATGATGAACAGCGGGACTATCAAAAACGTTATAGGTGACCTTCGGCGCATAAAAAAACTTATATTTGCAAGATTTTATAAAACTATGAAAAATAACATGAGAACTATAGGTATAGTCGTTATAGCAGGTATTTTACTCTTTACAGGATGTAAAAACGATGATAAAGAAAAAATTAAGGACCTGAGCTACCAGGATTCTGTGTTGAGCATTAAGAACCACGCTCAGGATTCATCTATAATGGCTTACGTTAAGTCATATAACGATATACAGGATAACCTTGATTCTATTAAGGCAAAAGCCAAGATACTTTCAGAAGCTAATACCGGCGAAGGCCTTAGCCAAAAGGATCAGATCATTGCAGATATGCGCGCTATTGGCGAGCTAATGATGAAGAACAAGAAGGAACTTGCCCGTTTGCAATGGAAACTTAAAAAAGTGAACGGTAACAATGCTGAGTTACAAAAGATGGTTGCCCGTTTGAATGAAGAAATAACTGCTAAAGATGCTGAAATTGCTGCATTACAAAGCCAGTTAGCAGAATCGAACGCTTCATTAAAGGATGTGATCAATAAGTTTAATGATAGCATGAAGGTTATCAGCCAGCAGAAGGAAGAGATAAACGACATGACCACCGAAATGAACACCATTTACTACGCTATTGGTACTGCTAAGGAGCTGAAAAAGAATGGTATTATTCAGAAAGAAGGTGCTGTAGTAGGCCTTGGTGGAGCAGAACAGTTGAAGAAAGATTTCAACACTGCATACTTCACAAAAGCTAACGGAAGCACTTTGCATAGCTTACAACTTTACAGTAAATTTGTGCAGATGGTTACTTTGCACCCTAGTGGTTCATATACTATTGGAGGAAGCGATAAGGCTGATTCATTAGTTATTACTGACCCTAAAGCATTTTGGAGCCAATCGAAATACTTAGTTATAATAGTTAAGCAACACTAAGCCCAAGAAGAAAAGCCGGCTTATGGAAAAAAAACATATTTATCCTATAGCACTCGCAATATCGGCTGTTAGCATAGTCTATGCATTTGTAGGCAGCACCAGTAGTCAGGGGAAACCGGAAGCTCATAATACTCGTCCACCTCAGCCTAAGGCCATAGCGGTGCCTATGCCGAAAATGAAGGATTCAACAGCTTTAAACAGCATTGAACAATACGAATCGCATAAAATTGATTCGTTCTTCAATGTACTTTCAAAGCGGGCTAAGTTTAATGGTAATGTATTGGTAGCGCACAATGGTAAAGTACTTTATAAAGGTTCTTTTGGTGTATCGAATTACAAGACCAAAGACCAATTAAGCGATTCTTCAGAATTTCAATTAGGTTCTGTTTCAAAACAGTTTACTGCTGTAGCTATAATGATGCTTAAAGAACAAGGTAAGCTTGATTATAGCGACACTATTCAAAAGTTTTATCCTGAATTTCCTTACAAGGGTATCACCATTGGTATGTTATTATCGCATCGTTCGGGCTTGCCAAACTACATGTACATGTGTGGTAATGTTTGCACCGATCAAAAAACACCAATGGATAACCAACAGGTTGTTCAGTTATTGATTGATAAACATCCACCTAAATATTTCCTGCCCAACCGCAAGTTCGAATACAGCAACACAAATTATTGTATTCTGTCCGCCATTGCCGAAAAGGTGAGTGGTGTTTCATTTGCTGAGTTCCTGCGTTATAAAGTATTTGCACCACTAGGTATGAACCATACCCATATATTCGATAAGAATGATACTGTGATACCTAATTGCGTAACAGGGTATAACGCTAATTATCGCGCTGCAGGTATCGACTTTTTAGATGGTGTTACAGGCGATAAAGGTATTTACTCTACTACCGATGATGTATTGAAATGGGATCAGGCTTTGTATACCGATAAGCTTTTAAAACAATCTACTTTAAAAGAGGCATTCTCAGGACATAGCCGTTGGGTTAACCAACATAACTATGGTTATGGCTGGAGGATGGTTGTTCTTAGTGGCGACACATTGATATACCATGATGGATGGTGGCATGGCTTTAACGCAGCTTTTTTGCGCGATATAAAAGGTAAGAACACCATTATAGTACTTAGTAACCACGTTAACTGGTGTATCAATCAAAGTCGCGACTTGCTAAACATGTTGCACGAAGAATTGCCGGCAGAAGATAATAGTAGCAGTGAAGCTGCTGTTTCTACCAAGTCAACAAGAAACTAATTTACTGGGATACTTTTAGCTTACTGTATTTATCAATATCAGTGGGGTCTATTGCGCTTAGCAGTGTATAAACCGCAGCTTTTTCATCGGTTGTAGCCTCCGAGAATATGTTGGCAATTTCCGTAGACTTAGCATTAAAGAACAGTGCTATATTGAAATTAGCCGGCTTATCGTTATACACTTCTTGCACAAGGTTGAGGGCTTCCATTATCTGTGCCCTTCCCTTTTCAGGAGAAGTGTACATAACATCAAGCCCCATGCGGTGATATTGGTACATGGCCCTCCGGAGTGGGGCAAAATAAGTTTCATCGAGTAGGTTAGTAATGAGCGCATACCTGGTTTGGTCACCATCTAAGGGGCTCCAGCCCTTTTCTCCTGAGTTTTGCGCGTTGCTTACAATAGTTTGTGCATTCAGTAAATACTTAGTACCACCATTCAGCGAAAAAGAATCGTAGTCATCGCCAATAATAATATAAGCGTAGTAGGAGAGTAGCGAGGTCAGATTATCGGTATAGGCGTTAATGTTAAAAATGATGGGCTGGTTCAAATTATAAACAATGTGCACGTAGTTATCCTGGTAGTTGAACATGGCAGAATTATACGACGACTTGTAAATAGGCCTGCGTGCCTGTATTTGTAAGGTCGCATTAAAATCGCCGGGTGCATTTTCAGCAGTCATGTTAAAGTAAAGGGTACAATCTATCTTCTCCTGGTTGCCAAAATTATCAGACGTGAATTTGGTGTTATTCATGAACTGGGTAATTGCTCCCTTCAGGTTGGTAAACAATAACTGAGCCGCAGCATCCTGTATTTGCGGAGAAACTATATCAACTGTGCAATTCAATTCCTGTGCCATACTTAGTGCAGGCGATAGGATGAATATAAGGGCAATATGGAATATTACTTTTTTAAACACGATGCAATATAATTAACAATATCGTTAGCTACTTCAGTCTTAGGTTTTAACTCGAAATTAAGGGTTTTATTATGCTTATCTATAATAGTAACCTTATTTGTATCGCCACCCGGGCCAGCGCCTTTATCGCGTGCAGAATTGAGCACAATGGCATCGAGGTTCTTTCTTTTTAATTTGCCCTTAGCATTTTGTAGTTCATCATTGGTCTCCAATGCAAAACCAATCAGCAGTTGGCCTTTCTTCTTATTCTTACCAAGCTCACTCAATATATCAGTAGTATGGCCTAGCTTAAGTGTAAGGCCTTCATCCGTCTTTTTAATCTTAGTGGTTGATTTTTTTAAGGGCGTAAAATCGGCCACAGCAGCCGACATTACCGTTATATCGGCCTTAGGGAATTCTTTTATGCAAGCATCATACATTTGTTGTGCACTGGTAATACTGATCTGCTTTATAGCAGGATTAATAGATGTGATGTGCATTGGGCCATGCACAAGTGTAACAGATGCACCGCGCTTAACAAGTTCTTCAGCAATAGCTACGCCCATTTTGCCTGATGAGAAGTTGCCAATAAAGCGAACAGGGTCAATGGCCTCGTAAGTAGGACCGGCGGTAACCAAAGCTTTTTTACCTGCTAAGCCTAGCTTTTGCTTATCGTTTTTTTTTTGAAGGAACGCTATAATGTGTTCCGGTTCGGCCATTCTGCCTTCGCCATGCAGGCCGCTGGCTAGTTCGCCATCTTCTGCAGGAATAACTATGTTCTTATAGGACCCTAGCTTCTCTAAATTAGCTTTGGTAGATGGATGGATGTACATCTCTCTATCCATAGCCGGGGCAATATAAACAGGGCACGAAGCCGATAAATAAGTTGCCAGTAAAAGGTTATCGCAAAAGCCATTGGCCATTTTAGCAATGGTATTGGCAGATGCAGGAGCTATAATGATCATATCGGCCCAGTTAGCTAATTCTACATGGTTGTTCCATGTGCCATCGGCTGAACTGAATTCGCAATAAACGGGATGCTTGGAAAGGGTAGAAAAGGTGAGAGGAGCAACAAAATCCTTAGCAGCAGGTGTCATAACAACTATAACCTGTGCACCGGCTTTAACAAGTAAACGGGTTAGTACAGCAGCTTTATAGGCAGCAATACTTCCGGTAACTCCCAGTACAATTTTCTTACCCTGTAACACAGCAGGTTGCCCTTAAATAAAGGGCGATAGATTAAAGGGTTTCTTCTTTTTTGTCCTCAGCCTTGCGGTAATATACTTTACCGTCAATAAACTCCTGGGTTGCAATAGAAGCAGGTTTTGGAAGACGCTCGTACATCTTAGATATTTCTATCTGTTCAACGTTCTCGTAAACTTCTTCCAAGGTATCGGTCTTCGAAGAAAACTCTTCAAGTTTTCCATCGAGTTCTTCTTTCATTTCAGCACTTATCTGGTTAGCCCTTTTGCCAATAATAGTAATGGTTTCATAAATATTACCGGTAGCAGATTCCAGTTTCCTTACGTCTCTGGTGATGGTCGATGCTGGCGCTGTGCTTTTTTTGAAGTCCATGTTGTTTGGTATTATGATTTTGATAAGTTTTTCTGTTGAGCCTGTGCGTTGTTATAATAACCCTCAGCTTGTTTTAAAAAGTCGCTCTTCGGGTATGAGTCTACAAATTTAAGATAATCTTCGATAACTTTCTGCAAACGGGCAGTTTTTTGCCATTCTACACTGTTATTAGCGAATAAATAGTCGCATTTTTCTACCAAAAACGAAGCTTCTTCGTCGTATTTGCTATTTGGGTAGGCTTTAATGTAATTGGTTAAAGCATAACTGGCGGCATGGTAGTTTTCTGTAACATAGTATCCTCTGGCTATTTCAAAGTACTTCTTTTCCAGTTTATCACGCAGTAAGTCGATGTATTTATTGCATTCTTTTATCTTATCACTTGCCGGATAATCATCTACAAAGGTTTGAAATGCTTCAATAGCTTTTTTAGTATCCGTCTGGTCTAGACTATAAGTAGGAGATAACAGGTATTCGCAGAAAGCCTTCATAAACTCACACTCCTCGGCACGTTTGGTGTGCGGGTAGGTATGGAAGTAGGTGTTGAAGTAATACCCAGCCATAACGTAGTCGCCAACGTAATAGTTACTGTAAGCGTAGTAATACGAAATGTCTTCAGCTTTTTCGGTACCGCGGTAAATACTTAATAATTGTTCAAACAATTGAAGTGCCTTAACATAGTCAGCCGATTTATAGTACCTGAGGGCTGCATCGTACTTAGCTTGTGCATCACCGCTCTTTTGTAACTGGTTGAACTCGCCTCCGCAAGATGCCAGAAACATGCCGGTTATAACTGCTAATACTGTAAGTATGTGTTTGAAATGCCTGATCATGCTTTTTTAAGACGTGCAAAGGTAGTAAATTTATTTACCCCTTTAGTTATTATATTTTCTCCTCTTACTGCACTATAACGGCAATACGACTAAGATAGTATTGCGGGCTTATTTATAAGGAAGGTAAAACGGTTAAAATACCTTAGAAGCAAGTGATAATAAAGACTTTGAGATAAATAGCCCGTTATACTCTATATATTCTTTATTAAGTTCGAATTTGGTTTTGTAGTCGTCATCCTCATCAAGGTACATACTTATTGATGCGCCCCTTTTGCTGAGGCCTTCTTTATCACATATCAATAAAATATGCTTCCCTTTAAACTGCTCGCTTATTTTTTTTATGTTCCCAAGCTCAGAAGGCGCAATAAATAAAATACTACAAGGAGTGGCTTCATCCAGGTTTTTAATAATAGTTACTGTAATGTTTTTTCCGGCAACGTGTTTGCCTGCCATTACTTTGCGCAGTTCATCGGTTACCGGGGTTTCGCCATATACACCAATAATAAAATCGGGGGACTTATCGTTAGGTGGCCAGCTAATGTATTGTGTGAAGTTGTAAATATATAACGAGGCCATTTTTGGACTCAGTGTTTGAGCCCTTGTATGTAAGGATATGAGCAATATTACCGCAGTTATATATGTGGATATTCTTCTCACTTTTTAAAATTTAAGCTGTAAGAAATCCTTAACTCATATTCTCTCGACATGCTAGGTAATGGTGCATGGCTGCCATTATAGGGCTGTATAAATACATAATCCGCGTTAAATATATTGTAGCATCCAATACCTGCCCGCAGCCTGCCTATCTTATACTGAATAAAAATATTTGCAAGCGTAGTAGGTGAAAAATCTTTTACATAAGGGCCATTATCTCCATATACATAACCGTAACGATTGCCAAACCATGAAACTGTTGGGGTAATACTTAAGGCAGGCATAGCATTATAACTAACAGATAGATTCACTTTATTGGCAGCAAAACCAAGTGTCATATCACTATTTGCCGGTACCTGATAAGTGGGTACAACTGTTTTGCCTGCAGTAGTGTAATACGAATAGTTTACATCAACATATCCCCAGGTATCTTTTATCTTATAGTCGAATTCTGCACCGCGTGTACCCTGTTGCGGAAAATTATAATACCCTTCATAATTACCTGATGCGTTTTTCGATGTATCAACATAATACACAATTGGGTTTTTAGTGGTTATATCGAAAACGTTGACCGTGCAGAACATATTCGACGATATTTCTTTACCTACTTCTAATTCTATAACAGTAGTATATTCTGGTTTTATAGTACCATTCAGGCTTAGATCAATATTCTCAATACCCGGTGCACGGAACGAATTGCTGTAAAGCAGTTTGAAATTCCATGTGTTGATTTTTCGCATTATGCCAAGCCTTGGTACAAACGAAGATCCATATGCAGAATTGTTATCATACCTTGCCCCGAGCATAAGGTTTGCTATGTGGTAGCGGAATAGTACCTGTGCATAACCGGCGGCATTGCTATAGCCAAAATTATTTTTCCCATTACTGAATAGTTGTGTGTCCATTCCACCCAGTGTGGCGTAGTTGTAATAAAACTCAGTGCCGGCAACAATGTTTATCTTCTTTGTAACATCATACAGCATGGTAAGGCTGCCACGATACTGCTGGGCCGTTTTATCGTAAATGGTATATGAAGAATCGGCAGGATTTACTGTGCCGTTAAAATTCCAGGGCTTTTGGTTTTTATAATTCAATAATGGGGTCAGCGTTATTTTATCACTCAACTTCCAATCGTATTTCAACTCAGCATATTCCGAAATAAAGTTGTTCGGGTAGGCCTGTGTAGTAACAGGGCCATAATTATCGCGTGTAGTAGTTTGGTAGTTATCATAAATACCCCGGAAACTAAGTCCTTTATAATGTAGGCCAACATTAAAGTTAGTTGGGTCCAGGTTCGCATTGTTTATCATCGAGTAACCATTGCCCGAAAGGTCGGTATAGGTATTGTCGCTGCGGTTTGCCTGACCAATAAAGCCTGCAATGCTGTAACTAAAGTCTTTCGTTTTGTCACCAACCGATATGCTTAGGTCCCTGTAGCCTAAAGCTCTGGCGCTTTCTCCGTAACTCCCTGTTGCAGTTATGCCAGTAAGATATTCACCGTCTTTTGTTATAATGCTTATTACACCATATTCCGCAAAGCCACCATATATAGCTGAACCGGGGCCACGAATGATTTCGATTCGTTTTATCTGGCTTACGTCAAAATGATTGCCAAATTGAAGCGACGAGTATAAGAGTTCGTTCATTTCCTGACCATCTAAAAGCAATAATACTTTCCCTTCTTCGGCCCAGTTGCCACGCATGCCAATGCTTACGTTACCCTGTACATCCACAGCAAAATCAATTCCGGGTACAAGGCGTAATACATCTATCAAATCTCGGGCACCCGATTTCTCAATTTCTTCCTGGGTTATAAGGGTAACAACACTGGGTGACTTACGTTGTGATAAGGACTTTTTAGAGGCTACGCCCAATTGTGAGTTAATAAGCTTTTCCATTTCGCTCGAGACTCCTGATTCTTTTATCTTCATCAGCTGTTCCAACGTCATATTCGAAATGGCAGCAGAATCTATGATTGCAGAACTGGAATCTTGCTGGGCATGGGCAGGTAATTCAACCAATAATGGCAGAATTAGAATAAGTGCTTTTAAATACCGAACTAAATAAAGTAGTTGCTGCTTCATTAATACAATGGTAGCCGACGAAAATACTCAAATATTTAATTGCTTTATTATTTAGAAGAGTAAGAGTATCTATTTGTTTATGTATCGATTAGATACTATATTTGTTCTCTATTACCTATGTTCCCATGCGGAAAATTGCACTGCTTTTTTTAGTAATTATTGGATTGTCTTGCACTTCGGCTATAGGGCAAGATGTGCATTTCTCACAATTCTATGAATCTCCGTTAACTTTAAACCCGGCATTGTGTGGTGTATTTAATGGTGATATAATGGCAGAGGTTAACTACCGCAGCCAATGGGCAAGTGTAATGGGTAGTGGTGCCGGTTTTAATACCATGGCAGCTACGGTTGAACTGCACAACATAGCCAAGAAATGGAGCAAGGGTTATTTATCTCCGGGGCTTTCATTTTATAACGATAAATCGGGTGACGCAAGTATTGGTATTACAGAAATAAACCTGACTGTCGCCAGTGGGGTATATTTAAGCGAGAAGAGTTCATTGGCCGGTGGCATACAAGCAGGCTGGTCGCAACACAGCATTAATCTTTCGGGCCTTAGCTGGGATAATCAGTATGTAAATGGCGCATACGATGCCAATGCCCCAACTGGTGAAACATCAATGGGCAATAGTTTTTCGTATGTCGATTTTTCGGCAGGCTTGGCTTACACATATGGTGTAGGTCAAACCAATATGACATCGAACGATCAGTTCAAAGCCAATTTTGGTGCTGCTGTCTATCATGTTAATGAACCTAACATGTCATACTACGGACAAAACGGGCCCGGTACTAAGTTATATATGCGTTATGTTGGCCACGGTTATGTTGATTATGGTTTACCTAATTCGAATGTTAGTTTAATACCGGCATTAGTTTACTATATGCAAGGGCCGGCTACCGAGTTTGATATGGGTATGAAAATACGTTATGCTTTAAAACAAGAGAGTAAATACACAGGTTTTAACAAAGGCACTGCTATTGATATTGGCGGCTACTACCGCTTAGGTGACGCTGCTATAATACTTACACAAATTGAATTTGCAGGCCTTGCATTAGGGTTTAGTTACGATTTTAATGTTTCTCCGCTTACTACTGCATCGTCAGGTAGAGGTGGGTTTGAGCTTTCACTTCGTTTTATTAACCCAAATCCTTTTGGCGGATCGGGTAGCAAATCAATGTTTTAATAGCTAACCACTGTTCTACAAATAAGCTATATGAGGAAGTACTCAAAAATATTTTTTTGTCTGTTATTTCCTTCTTTTTTGGTTGCACAAGTACATGATGTAAAGTTTAAATCGGGTAACTTTAAAGGCAACCCCAATGGTTTTAAATACGCTATGCAAAAGCTGAACGAAGGCAATCAGCATATTCAAAACGGTGAATATGGTGCAGCGCTTATTGCTTACTTAGCTGCTGATTCTATTAACCCAAGCAACGCTGACCTTAACGCAAAGATTGGCGTTTGTTATTTAAACACAGTTAGTAAAGCCAAGTGCCTTACCTATTTCAGGTTGGCGCATCAAATAGATAAGAGCATTTCTAAAAGGATAGATTTCTTTTTAGCCAGGGGATACCAACTCAATAGTCAGTGGGATAGTGCCATGATGGAGTATAAGCTTGCTCTTAAATCGGCTTCAGCACAAGATAAGGATGAAATTAATAAGTGCACCAACGAATGCCTGAGTGGTATGGATCTATGCGCTCGCCCTGTTAAAGTAACTATGGAGAATATGGGAGATAACATAAACAGCCCTTATTCTGATTTTCGACCGTTAGTAAGTGCAGATGGAAAAGAAATAGTATTTGCATCGCACAGGCACAGTAATATGAGCACAGAAATAAACCCCGTTACAGGCGAGTACACTTCGGATGTTTTTATTTCGCATAACCGAAATGGGGTTTGGGATACAGCTGAAATTCTTGACCCTCCGGTAAATACAGTTGAGAATGATGAAGGTGTTTACCTGGGCCCTGATGGTAGCGCGTTGTATTTGTTTAGAGAAAACAGAGGTGGAGATATTTATAAAACCGGCTATTCTGAGAAAATGGGATGGAGTTTGCCTGTAGCAATGAGCGATACTATAAATTCGATCTATGCTGAGTCATCTTTATGTCTTTCCCCAGATGGTAAGACTATATACTTTGCAAGTGCAAGACCGGGAGGAATAGGAGGGAAGGATATTTATACTTCAACTAAGGTTAACGACAGCACCTGGGGTAGTCCCGTTAATATGGGCAACAACATAAATACTCCATATGATGAAGATGGTGTGTTTATGAACCCTGATGGTAAAACACTTTTCTTTAGTTCAAAGGGCCATAATAGTATGGGTGGCTACGATATATTTATGACTACGCTGGATAACGGCAATTGGTCGGTACCACAGAACTTAGGCTATCCTATTAATACGCCCGATGACGATGTCTACTTTACGACTTCAGATAATGGGTATTATGGTTATTATGCCCGCAATACAGATAACAACAAATTGGATATATACCGTGTTACCTTGACTGCCTTTATGCCGAAAGAATGGATAGTTAAAGGCGCTATTACTGATTCGGTTACACATGAAAAATTGAAAGTAGGCTTAGAGTTTTTTGATAAGGCACAGGGCAATAATTCTCCTTTTGGAGCTGATTCGGTTATGGGAGAATACTCTCTTACTTTGCCCGCAAAACATAGTTATACTGTGCGCTTTGCTGCTAATGGATATAAAACATACAGCATCGATATTAATGTGCCTGATACAGCGATGTATTCTACCCTGATTCAAAACATAACTTTGGCTAAGTCTGCGCCTACTGTGCCTACTGCAACTATTGTTTCAGTAATTGCGACTCCGACTGCTAGCACTTCTTCTGTAGCAGCATACTCTTCAAGTAAAGTAGTATCATCTATGAAGGATTCTTGCGTTCCGAGCTTATCTGTGTTAATGGAGCGCTTTAAAGGCGTAGTGAAGGATACATCGGTTATGAGAAGCGCAGTGGCACATATGGATACATCATTTTGCTTAAAGAGTTTCCGATTCTCGATTCAACTTGGGCTTTTTCATTCTACTCAGAAGTTTAGCTATACCAAGTATGTAAAGAAAGCCAATGTAGAAAAGCTGCCTGACGGAACATCGCGTATCACTTCGGGGTCTTTTACTACTTACGAAGAAGCACACAAAGAACTTGAAATACTTAAAGACAAAGGATTAAAAGATGCCTTTATTATCGGTACATACAATGGTAAAAGGTACGTGTTAAAAGACCTTTTGCACCCGGCAAATTAAAAGGCCCTGCCGATACCAACCACCCAGCGCATTTGCACATAATTCTGTTCTGTAGCCGGTAGTTGATTAAGTACTAAAGGCATATCAAAACGAATTGTTAATGGTTTTGCCAATTGCAAAGCACCCCAGCGCTGAATAGTTAAAGCGAGTCCAATACCCGCATCGGCATGTATGTTGCTAAATACCAATTGTGGACTTGCACTTGCAAGCATTACAAGCTTAGTAGCATTTATAACACCTGCATCACCAAACAAATAAGTGCTTAAGGCAAGCGAATTCTTTAAAAACTTAGGGTTGAAATGCACCAGGTGATTAAACTCCAACTCGCCATTTATAGCAGCACCGCTAGATCCTACATAAGCATAGTTATAATTGCTTGCGTATTTGTTCTTCGTGTCGTATGGGGGAAATAAATACCCGGCGTAGCCTCTCAAATCAAGCCCACCGCCTTGTTGTAAATGGTTTACATCATAACCATATCCGGTCCATGAGGTCGGTACAATCCCTTCAGCGCGTGTAAATGGGTTGTCCATTAACTGCTCTGGGTTTGCACCAGCTGCATATAGGGCAGACTCATATGGTATATTACCTGTGCCGTATTGCCCAAATATGCGTGTCTTCAAGGTCATTTTTTTGCCGACCTGCTGGGTGTTTATAACCGTAAGTGTGGTTTGTGAGTAATTATAGTTTTGGGTAAAAGCTGAACTCCTTATGTTGAAGTCTATATTACCTCGGCCGGAAGGAGAGTATTTATAATCGTGCTTTGCACCGATCTTAACGGTATTGTTATACCTGTATGGTGCCCATAATTGTGGGTAGAGTAGGTAGTTGGTATCCCATGCATGCGGACGATACATAACCTGACCTTCGGCATAAATGGTGTACTTATTTGAGTTGTCTTTCAATTGCAAGCGTAATCTTCCTTCATCTAATCCATCCAGGCTTTGGGCATAGAAGTTTATAGAAGAATTATGTACGAATTTTTCTGTTGAAGTTTGGTAGCTAATTGTCCCCGCCGCTAACTGGTGGCCACCATACCCACGGCTATTCTGTAATATACCAGTGTTTAAATAGAATGTAGCGCTTACGTTATGCATAAACAACATATAGTCTCCATGAAAGTGAATGCCTAATTGTGCACCATCAACGCCGTTGTACCATAGCGAAGGGCCAATAAAGGCTTCGTAATTGGTCCAATCGGGTGTATTGTAAACCTTCGAATCGAAATAGTATTTAATGGGGAACGGCTTGGTGTTGTTAAGCATATTTATATCGCCCAGGCGGTTGCTTGTATCTATCTGCACTTTGTTTATTCCACCCGGTATAGTTACTGTGGCATCATAATAAGGTTGTACTTTTCCCCAACCAATCCAGCGTGGTAGTTTGGTGGCAGTGGTTTTCTTTTCAAACCAGCTATTTGGTATGTAAAAATTAAAGACACTATCACGATTTGATGTTACGGCAAAATCAATCGGCATTTGCATTTCTCCTTTGCGCACAAAACGTATTATGTATCGGTCCTTGCCCGTGTCTTTCTTTATCGATTGTATTCCATAATCAAGACTCTTCGGTGTATTCAACCATTCATCAAAGAACCAAGTTAGGTCGGTGTGGGTGTATTCGGTAATGGCATTTCTAAAGTCTTCAAGGTAGGGGTGACAGAATTTCCATTCGGTAAAATAATGTTGCATGGCCCCAAAGAAGAGAGAATCGCCTAACACATATTGCAGATTGTAAAGCATGGTTGCGCCCTTAAAGTAAACCTGAGAATAACCACCATCGTGTCCCAACATACTATGGAAATCATCAGACTGGGTATTAAGCGTAATGTCGTGCGTACCATTGCTATTATTGCCACGGCTGGCCACTTGCTTAGCTTCAACATTCTCTGTGAAATCGGCTTGTCCCCATATATAGTTATTTAAATAGCCTGAGTAAGCCCAGTCTTGCCTGAATGTATTTTGTCTGTAATACTTGCGTATGTAACTCGAAATAGGAACACCTTGTATCTCATATGGCCCGTTTAATTGGCCATAGGTCCAGCATTCAGCAAATTCAGTAAAGCCTTCGTCAAGCACAGCGCGGTAAGTCTCGTTGCTACCCAACATACCAAAGAACCAGTTGTGGCTAATTTCATGGGTAAGTGTACCCAGGTAATCGGGGTACCCGCCACCATCAAGAGTGATCATTGGGTATTCCATACCATCGCGTGCATCAGCCACTATCATTGATGGGTAACCATACATGCCAAAGAACTTCGAATTAGTTGCAATAACAGCTGCTGTATATCCGGCAGCATCTTGCCAGCGGTGTGCATGCATCTCTTCAGCATAAGCATAGCATTTTATACCGTGCCATATAGCAAGTCCTATTCTATAAGTAGGGTCGGCAGTAAGCGCAAAGTCATGTACATTTTCGGCATGGTATAGCCATGTTTTAGGAATGTTGTTTCGTTTTACTACAACGGTTGGTGCTGCATTTTCATTGGTTTTATTCCTAAAGTTACGTATGTCGATTTTCTTTAAAAGACTGTCAGGGAGCATTTCACTTTCGTTAAGTAAAGTACCAGTAGCGCCAACTATATAGTTATTGGGTAAGGTAAAGGCAATGTCATAGGTGCCAAAGTCTCCGTAAAATTCGTGTGCAAGATGTTGCTCTACATCCCATCCAAATTTCTTATCATACACACACATGCGTGGATACCAATGCACCACATCGTATTGCTTGTAAAGAGTGTCCTTATTCTTATTAGCATATGCAATGAACATCTTCATCCGGTTGCGCACAGTTCCTCCATTATCGAAATAGGTTTTGAATTTTACGCGAAAGGTCATGGAATGGCCCGGTAATAAAGGTTTATTAAGCCATACCTTCATTACTGTATTGTCTACTTCTGTTTTAAGTGAGGCATTTTCTGCACTTATATCGGTTACCTGGCAACCAAGGTCCTTGCTCTCATACTTGCCAAATTTTAATTTGTATCCACTATTCTCGTAAGCCGAGGTGTAATACGAGTGCTTGTTCTGTGCGTTAGAGTATAGATGGAAGAAGACGTACTTAAGAGTATCAGGTGAGTTATTCCAATAGATAAGCGTTTCGCTGCCATCAATAATATCAGTGGAATCGTTTAGTGACGCTACTATAATATAATGTACATCTTGCTGCCAGTATCCTTTATAAGGTGGGCGGTTTTGCCAATAATATGGATTACCCACACTGCGGTAGTTATCAGCAGGAAAGCTATAATCTTGACTGAATCCGGTTTGAGTAAGGCTGAATATTGAAAAAAGTACTAAAAAGAGGTGTTTTTTCATTTGGAGTATTAAAGGCCGGCAATATTACGACAATTAGAATAAAGGTCGATTAATGGCCCTTTTTTAAGGAGTATGTACCACTATAAATCACTTATACCAGAAGTGATTAACTGCCAATAAAGTATATATTTAACATATAAATAACCAACAAATAACACATTAGATATTTCTAATTAACAAAAATTGTTATTGAAAAACTTGGTAATTCGGTTTAGGTCGTCCATATTTGTAATATCTAACCAACGAAAACTATGAAAAAAGCTATACTTAGCGGTTTTGTAATGCTATCCCTGGCGTGCAATGTTTCCGCCCAAGTTAAAATATTATTTGATGCTACCAAGGCCGAAACAGCTGGTAATGCAGACTGGGTAATTGATGCTGATGTGCATGATTTAGGTTATAGTACAGGACCTGCAAAAGTAGGCGGGGGAAATGAATCTGACCCACAACGATATCCAACCCCTCTTCAAAATACAGTTACCAGTAGTACTGTAGAAACATATTGGGAAGGCTCTTTATCTGCTTGGGGTATTGACTGTGTTAAATTGGGTTACGAAGTAGAAACCTTAACCGCATTTGATTCTATTACATACGGTAATGCATCTCATGCACAAGATCTTAGTAATTATAAAATATTTATTGTTGACGAACCTAATATAAAGTTTACCACTAGCGAAAAACTGGCAATGATCAATTGGGTGAAAGATGGTGGACGTTTGTTTATGATATCTGACCACTGCGTATCTGACCGTAATAACGATGGTTGGGATTCTCCTATGATTTGGAGGGATTTCTTAAAGAACAACGGTGTTCAGTACAACCCTTTTGGCATAATGTTTGACTCCGCTAACTTTTCGCAAACTACTACCAATGTTAACCCATCGGCTACCGATACTATGTTACATGGTGCTTACGGCACTGGTACCGAAATGATGTGGAGTAATGGTACATCAATGACATTATGGCCACACGTTAATAAAACTGTTATGGGCGACGTATTTATGACAGGTGCTTCTACTTCAGATAGTATTAGTGTAATGTTTGCCCATGCCCACTATGGTAAAGGCAAGGTCGCAGCAGAAGGTGATAGCTCTCCACCAGATGATGGCACAGGTGACCCTAATGATGCTTTATATAATGGTTGGACTGCTGATGCGAGTGGTAATCATCAGATAATTATAATGAATGCAACCATCTGGTTAGCTACAGATGATTATCCTAATCCTACTTCGGTACAAAATGTATCAGTTACTCCTGTGAAGTTCGAGGTTTATCCTAATCCAATGTTTGGTCAAGGCAAAGTAAAATACCTGCTTGATGAAAGCGGAGTAGTATCTATTAATATGTATGATGTAACCGGCAAACTTGTAAAGTCGGTATTTAATGGCCAAGCTAATAAAGGTTTGCAGATCGTAGATTTTGATAGCAGCGATATGCCGCAAGGTGTTTATTTCTGTCGTTTAGAGTCAGATCACCTTACACAAACACAAAAGGTTATTGTAACCAGGTAGAATTAAGTACACAGTGTTGAATAGTGAGTCCCGCAGAAATGCGGGACTTTTTTGTTTCTTAACCTTGGTTAAGCATTATTGGGGCTTAGCGGTTGTACCTTTGCTTTGTAATTGAAGGATATGGAAAGACGTAATTTTATAAAACAATTAGGAATAGTACCCTTAATACCTGCTGCCATGAAATTGAATGAATTAAATAAGATAGTTGAGCATTTTAGTACCACTGAACCTATGCCTGTATTATTTATTGGGCATGGTAACCCTATGAATGCTATTGAAGAGAATGAGTTTACAAAGGGCTGGGCCGATACAGCTAAATCGCTACCCAGGCCGAATGCTATATTATGCGTGTCTGCACACTGGGAAACCGATGGCACTTTTGTAACGGCAATGGAAAAACCACCAACCATTCACGACTTTGGAGGATTCCCTCAAGCTTTATTTGATGTGCAGTATCCAGCACCGGGTAGCCCAGATCTTGCAAAGGATGTAAAGAGTAGTATTGCTGATGTGTCTGTAGGGCTTAGTAACGATTGGGGTCTCGACCATGGTGCATGGGTAGTAGCATCGCGCTTATACCCTAAAGCTGATATTCCTATTATACAGTTGAGCCTTAACTATGGTAAATCAGCTCAATGGCATTACGATTTGGCCAAAGAACTGGCTTTCCTGCGTCGTAAAGGGGTTTTAATTATTGGTAGTGGTAATGTGGTCCATAACCTTGGTGTGTTAAACTGGAAAGACGATAAGCCTTTTGACTGGGCCATTGAAGCCAATGAAACGGTAAAAAAGCTGATTAATAGTCACGATTATCAATCGCTAATAAATTATAAGTCTCTGGGTTCTGCCATGCAATTGGCTGTGCCAACACCTGAACACTATTTACCATTAATGTATACGCTTGCACTACAGCAAGATAAAGAGCCGATAACACTATTTAATGATAAAACTGTAATGGGTTCGATAGCTATGACCTGTTTGAAGATAGGGTAAGCGAAATTTTGTATTAACCCCAAACCCCTAAAGGGGCTTTAAGGCACATTACTTGTCAAAGCCCCTTTAGGGGTTTGGGGTTAAGAAATTCATGATTAGAATTAATTTTTTTATAGCTTCACATTTATAAAATTATATGTATGGCACAGATAAATAAAGAAACGCTCGATTTCCTTGCAAAACTTAAGAAGAACAATAACCGCGATTGGTTCAATGCCAATAAGGATAAGTATATAGCAGCCCATGAAAACGTTACTGCCTTTGTAGCTGAGGTCATTAGTAAAATAATTACGTTCGACAAGAGTGTAGCCCATTTAGACCCAAAAAAATCTGTATTCAGAATATACCGCGATGTGCGTTTTTCGAAAAACAAAGACCCATATAAAACCAATTTTGGTGCCAGTATGGCAGGTGGAGGCAAGGGCTTGACGAGCAAAGCCGGTTATTACCTGCATATTGAAGCGGGAGGAGCATTTTTGGCAGGAGGAGTGTATATGCCTGAATCGGAAAGATTAAAGTTAGTAAGAGAAGATATAAGTATGGAAGGCAAGAAGTTCCTGAAGATCATTAGTGACAAGGCCTTTCAGAAGAATTTCAAGGGATTATCGGAAGAAGATAAACTAAAGACTGCCCCAAAAGGGTTCGATAAAGAAGACCCTATGATGGAGTATCTTCAGTACAAAAGTTTCATAGCTTATCACGAAGTGAGCGATAAAGTCCTGCTTTCTCCAAAATATGCATCTTACTGTGCCGATATTTTTAAAAGTATGGTGCCGTTCAATAATTTTTTGAATGCAAGTTTACCTCCGGGTAAATAAGTTGAAAAGAGTCGGCATTTTTTGATGGAAAACCTCCACGAGTCTTTGTTATCATTTTATTAAATCTTTATGATTTAAATTTTCGTTAAACGGGTGAAATTTATCGCCTGAATAAAGTTTTTTTTGATTTTTTTATGTTAACTTTTCAACTAATTAAGGGGCAAGCATTGTTTTTAGAGCGGTACTGTCCCGTTTTAGAAGTATATGAAACTGCTAAGATTAGTAAACCTCTTTATTTTAAAGCAGTTTAATAGGTTTTTATGACGTTAAATCTGCTCGTTTTTCACGACTTTTTTAATCCAAAATCGGGTTGAACCGTTGCCCCAAAAGGGGGTTATGAACATAATGAGCGAAAAAAAAGTTGGTGGGGTAACTGTTTGTAAATAAATATTTCTACCTTTGCACCCCCAAAATAAAAGGGAAAGTTATTTTTTGTATTAAACTAAGCTGAAACACAACAAGTAAAAATGCCAACAATTCAACAATTAGTTCGCAAGGGTAGAAAGAAGATAACCAGGAAGAGTAAATCTGGTGCTTTAAACCAATGCCCACAACGCAGAGGTGTTTGTATCCGTGTATACACAACCACACCTAAAAAGCCTAATTCTGCGCTTCGTAAAGTAGCTAAAGTACGTATGACCAATAGCGAAGAAGTTATCGCATACATCCCTGGAGAAGGACACAACTTACAAGAGCACAGTATCGTTTTGGTACGTGGCGGTAGGGTAAAAGATCTTCCGGGTGTTCGTTACCACTTAGTTCGTGGTACACTTGATACTGCCGGTGTTGACAACAGGAAACAAAGCCGTAGCAAATACGGAACCAAGAAACCTAAAGCAGGAGCAGCTGCAGCAGCTAAGAAATAACAGATAAAACATTATAAAATTTTCAGATAATGAGAAAAGGCAAAGCAAAAAAGAGAATTCTTCTTCCCGATCCAAGGTTTAACGACACATTAGTAACCCGTTTCGTTAATAACCTAATGATTAGCGGTAACAAGAATGCTGCCTATAAAATATTTTACGGTGCTATTGATAAAGTAGCTCAGGTAACCAGCGAAGATGGTATTGAAGTATGGAGAAAGGCAATTAGCAACATTTCGCCTGCTGTGGAAGTAAAAAGCCGCAGGGTGGGTGGTGCTAACTACCAAATTCCTATGGAAGTAAGGCCAGAAAGAAAAACAGCGTTGGCTATGAAATGGCTTACCGACTTTTCTCGCGTTCGTAAAGAGAAATCGATGGTTGACAAGTTAGCAGCTGAAATTATTGCAGCTTCTAAAGAAGAAGGTTCAGCATACAAAAGGAAAGAAGATACACACAGAATGGCTGAAGCTAATAAGGCTTTTGCTCACTTCAGATTTTAATTTAACTCGGATTATATAAAGTACTATGAGTCAAGATCTTAACCTCACCAGAAATATAGGCATTATGGCCCACATTGATGCCGGTAAAACGACAACAACTGAGCGTGTGCTTTTTTATGCGGGTGTTAACTACAAAATTGGTGAAGTACACGAAGGTACTGCTACCATGGACTGGATGGTTCAGGAGCAAGAAAGGGGTATTACCATTACCTCGGCCGCTACCCGTGTATTTTGGGATTACAAAGGACATAAATACAAAATCAACATTATTGATACCCCGGGCCACGTTGACTTTACCGTTGAGGTAGAGCGTTCACTTAGGGTATTAGATGGTGCTGTAGGCCTTTTCTGTGCAGTTGGTGGTGTTGAGCCTCAATCTGAAACAGTATGGCGCCAGGCAAACAAATATGGTGTACCTCGTATAGCATTCGTTAACAAGATGGATAGGGCAGGTGCTGATTTCTTTAACGCAGTTAAGGAAATTAAGGACAAATTGGGTGCTAACCCGGTTCCTATTCAAATACCTATTGGTGCTGAAGACAAGTTTAAAGGCGTTATTGACTTAGTGAAGAACAAGGCAATTGTTTGGAACGATGAGTCAATGGGTGCTAAATACGATATAGAAGAAATTCCGGCTGATTTGAAAGAACAAGCTGCTGAATGGAGAGCTAAGATGGTAGAAAGCGTTGCCGAATTTGATGATAAGTTAATGGAGAAGTTCTTCGAAAATCCTGATTCTATCAGTGAAGAAGAAATTATTGGTGTATTGCGTAAAGGTACTATTGCAATGACCATTACTCCTGTATTATGTGGTGCATCTTTCAAGAACAAAGGTATTCAGACCCTATTAGATGCGGTTATGGCATTATTGCCTAGCCCTTCTGAACTTCCTCCGGTAAAAGGTACAAACCCTGATACTGATTTAGAAGAAGAAAGACGTCCTGACCCTAAAGACAAGTTCTGTGCTTTAGCATTTAAAATTGCTACCGATCCGTTTGTTGGTCGTTTAGCTTATTTCCGTGTTTATTCAGGTACACTTAGTTCTGGTTCGTATGTGTTGAACACACGCACCGGTAACAAAGAACGTATCTCTCGTATATTCCAGATGCACGCTAACAAGCAAAACCCTATCGATTTGATCGAAGCTGGTGATATTGGCGCTGCGGTAGGATTTAAAGATATTCGTACAGGTGATACCTTATGTGAAGAAAAGGCTCCACTTGTACTTGAGTCTATGAGCTTCCCTGAGCCGGTTATTTCTATAGCAGTTGAGCCTAAAACTCAGGCTGACTTAGAAAAGATGGGTGTTGCACTTGGCAAACTTGCTGAGGAAGATCCTACATTCCGTGTTCGTACAGACGAAGATTCTGGCCAAACCGTATTGAGTGGTATGGGCGAGTTACACCTTGAAATTCTACTTGACCGTATGAAACGCGAGTTTAAGGTAGAATGTAACCAAGGCGCTCCTCAGGTTGCTTACAAAGAAGCTATTACTAAGGAAGTTGAACATCGTGAGTTGTACAAGAAACAATCTGGTGGTCGTGGTAAGTATGCTGATATATCAGTAGTTATATCTCCTGTTGACGATTTAACTAAACCAGGCTTAGTATTTGAAAATGAAATTACCGGTGGTAATATTCCTCGTGAGTTTATCCCTGCGGTTGAAAAAGGCTTTAAAGCTTCTTTATCAAACGGTGTATTAGCTGGTTACTCGGTAGATAGCCTTAAAGTAAGGCTTATCGACGGTGGTTTCCACGCAGTTGACTCGGATGCACTTTCATTTGAAATTTGTGCCCGTTCAGCTTACCGTGAAGCTATGCGTAAAGCCGGCCCTGTATTACTTGAGCCAATTATGAATGTGGAAGTTGTAACCCCTGAAGAATACATGGGTGATATAGTAGGCGATTTGAACAAACGCCGCGGTTTAATGCAAGGTATGGATAGCCGCCATGGTGCAAGGGTTATTAAAGCATTAGTGCCACTTTCTGAAATGTTCGGTTACGTAACTACACTTCGTACGCTTTCTTCGGGCCGTGCAGCATCTACTATGGAATTCCATAGCTATGCTGAAGCGCCTAAGAACGTAGCAGAAGCAGTTATAGCAAAAGCAAACGGTAAAAAGACAGTTAACGCATAATAAATATTCTAAATGAACCAAAAGATTAGAATTAAGCTGAAATCGTACGACCATAACCTGGTTGACAAGTCAGTGGAAAAGATTATCAAAACCATACGCCAAACAGGTGCTGTGGTGAGTGGCCCAATTCCGCTGCCTACCGATAAGAAGATACAAACCGTACTTCGTTCACCACACGTAAACAAGAAAGCAAGGGAGCAATTCCAGGTTTGTTCTTACAAGCGTTTGATGGACATTTACATCAGCTCATCGAAGACCGTTGATGCATTGATGAAGCTTGAATTGCCAAGTGGCGTTGAAGTTGATATTAAATAATTAGAAAAACAGAGATCATGTCAGGATTGATAGGTAAAAAAATTGGGATGACCAGCGTATACGATGCAGCAGGAGACTACGTTCCTTGCACAGTAATACAAGCGGGCCCTTGCGTGGTTACACAAGTAAAAACCACCGAAAAAGAAGGTTACAATGCTATTCAACTTGGTTATTCAGAAAAGACCGAGAAGAACATTACCTCAGCTCAAATGGGCCACTTTAAAAAGGCGGGCACTACTCCTAAAGCAAAACTTATGGAGTTTACCGACTTTGAAAATGAACTTAAGGCCGGTGATGTTGTAGACGTTAACTTGTTTGCCGAAGGCGACTTAGTAGACGTATCTGGCGTTACCAAGGGTAAGGGCTTTCAGGGTGTTGTAAAAAGATGGGGTTTTAGCGGTGTTGGTTCACGTACCCACGGTCAACACGATCGTCAACGTGCTCCGGGTTCAAATGGTGCTTCATCATTCCCTTCTCGCGTATGGAGAGGTAAGAAGATGGCTGGCCGTACCGGTGGCGAAAATTCAAAAAAGCAAAACCTTGAAGTGGTTAAGATAATGGCTGAAAAGAACGTGATCCTTGTTAAAGGCGCAGTTCCGGGCCCTAACGGAGGTTATGTAATTGTTTACAAATAATATTACTGATAATTAACAGATACACATGGAACTGAATATTTATAACGCTAAGGGCGAAAAGACTACCAAAAAAGCTACGTTGAATGACGAAGTTTTTGCAATAGAGCCTAACGATCATGCTATTTACCTTGATGTTAAGCAAGTACAAGCTAATGCCCGCCAGGGAACTCACCAAGTGAAGGAACGCGGCGAACACAGCGGTAGTACCAAGAAGCTTAAAAGGCAAAAAGGTACCGGCGGTGCACGTTCTGGTAGCATTAAGAACCCTACTTATGGTAATGGCCGTACTTTCGGTCCTCGCCCAAGGGATTATAACTTTAAGCTGAATAAGAAATTAAAGAGATTAGCTCGTAAATCAGCTCTTTCTCAAAAGATAAAAGACGAGAAGCTTACCATTGTTGAGAACTTCAACTTTGAAAAGCCTAAGACAAAACAATGTATTGACTTGTTAAGCAACTTTAAGCTTGATGGCAAGAAGACACTGCTCGTAATTGATAGCATCAACGAAAACGTTATCCTTTCAGCACGTAACCTGCAAAAGTTTAAAGTAATACAAGCTACCGATATTAACACATTAGATGTTTTGAACGCATTCCACGTGTTGCTTTCAGAAAAGTCTATAGCAGTAATTGAAACAACCTTAAGCAACGAATAATCATGAGTATCATTGTTAAGCCTGTAATAACAGAAAAAATGACCGCACAAAGCGATAAGTTCAATCGCTACGGGTTTTACGTTAACAAAACTGCCAACAAAATTCAAATTAAGAATGCTGTTGAGAAGATGTATAATGTAACGGTTGTAGAAGTAAGAACTATGAATACTCCTGGTAAAGTAAAGAAAAGGATGACCCGTGCGGGTGTTCTGGCCGGCAGAGTAGGTAAACACAAAAAAGCTGTTGTTTCTCTAAAACAAGGCGAAACAATTGATTTTTATAGCAATATTTAATATATAAGCAGATGGCACTAAAGAAAACACGACCATTAACACCGGGACAACGTTTTAAGCTAACCGATAGCTACGAAGACCTTACTATGGATAGCATGAACAAGCCTGAAAAGAGCTTGCTTCGTCCTAGACACAAGAGAGGTGGCCGTAACAACAGCGGTAAAATGACAATGCGCTACATTGGTGGCGGTCATAAACAACGTTTCCGCGAAATAGATTTTAAGAGAGATAAAGCTGGTATACCTGCAACTGTGCAGACCATTGAGTACGATCCAAACCGTACATCACGTATCGCTCTTCTTTTCTACGCTGATGGCGAAAAGAGATATATCCTTGCTCCGCATGGATTGAAAGTAGGCCAAAAGATCATGTCGGGCAAAGATGCTTCTCCTGATATGGGAAATGCACTTGCTTTAGGTAGCATGCCATTGGGTACTACCGTTCACAATATTGAAATGCGTCCTGGCCAAGGTGCTAAGTTAGCCCGCAGCGCAGGCACGTCAGCTCAGTTAGCTGCTAAGGATGGTAACTATGTTATCTTAAAAATGCCTTCCGGCGAAACCCGTATGATTTTGGCTACATGTATGGCTACAGTAGGTTCGCTATCGAACCCTGACCATAGCTTAGAAATACATGGTAAAGCCGGCCGCCGCAGATGGTTAGGCCGCAGGCCTCGTAACCGTGGTGTATCAATGAACCCAGTCGATCACCCAATGGGTGGTGGTGAGGGTAAAGCTTCAGGCGGACACCCACGTTCACGTAAAGGTATTCCGGCTAAGGGTTATAAGACTCGTAAGCCTAAGAATGCAAGCACTAAGTTTATCATTGAAAGAAGAAAGAAATAAGTAAATTAAAATCCATACAACATGGCTCGTTCAATTAAAAAAGGTCCTTTTATAGATTTTAAGCTCCAGGAGAAAGTGGATGCTATGAATGCTGCTCCCAAGAAGACAGTTATTAAAACCTGGTCTCGCCGCAGCACAATTACCCCTGATTTTGTGGGTAACACTTTTGCAGTACACAATGGACACAAGTTCATTCCGGTTTATTGCAATGAGAACATGGTAGGCCATAAGCTTGGCGAATTTGCACCAACACGTACCTATAGGGGTCACGCAGGTCACCGTAAGGCTGACGCAGCTCCTGCAGGCAAATAATTGACTAACGCATTATATAAATAAACAATGGGATCAAGGAAACAAATCAGCGCAGACAAAAGAAAAGAAGCAAGGAAAACTACATACCTTGCAAGGCTTAGCAATTGTCCTACCTCGCCAACCAAAATGGCATTGGTAGCTGAATTAATACAAGGTAAAAACGTTTACCAGGCGCTTAATATATTGCATTTTAGCCCTAAGCATGCGGCTAAGAAAATGGAAAAGCTGTTAACCTCAGCAATCTCTAACTTTGAACAAAAGACAGGAGAAAGGGCAGAGGAAAGCAACCTGTATGTAAAGACCGTTTTTGTTGACGGCGCTGCTACATTAAAGCGTTTCCGTCCGGCTCCGCAAGGAAGGGCATACCGCGTTCGTAAACGTTCGAACCACGTTACTCTTATTGTTGACAAACGTGTAGAAGAAGCTACTGCTAAAACAGCTGCTGAAGTAACCGATAATAATTCTGCTGAATAATAAAATATTATAATTAAAACGAAAAAATGGGACAAAAGGCAAATCCAATAGGCATAAGGCTAGGTATCATTAAAGGATGGGATTCTAACTGGTACGGTGGCCGTCATTATGCTGATAAGTTAATAGAGGACGAGCAAATTCGTAACTACCTGCTTGCCAGGTTAGCTAAGGGCAGCGTGTCGAAAATTGTTATTGAAAGGACATTGAAGCTTATTACTGTTACCATTAATACATCACGTCCCGGTATTATTATTGGTAAAGGCGGTAAAGAAGTTGATAAACTGCGTGAAGAGTTAAAGAAGATCACCAAGAAAGAAATTCAAATAAACATATTTGAAATAAAACGCCCTGAATTAGATGCACGTTTAGTATCGGAAGGTATTGCACGTCAAATTGAAGGCCGTATATTTTACAAGAGAGCTATTAAGAACTCAATTTCTACCAGCATGCGTATGGGTGCTGAAGGTATCAAGATCCGTATCTCGGGCCGTGTAGAAGGAGCAGATATCGCTCGTTCTGAAATTTACAAAGAAGGTCGTACACCATTGCATACTTTAAGATCTGATATTGACTATGCAATTTCTGAAGCACACACAACCTATGGCCGTATCGGTATCAAAGTTTGGATATGCCGTGGAGAAATTTATGGCAAACGCGATCTTTCTCCAAATATTGGAATGATGAAAGACAAAAAGAGCTTAAGCTTCAACAAAGGTGGTGATAGCAGAGACAATAGGGGAGATAGAGGAGACCGCAGGCCAAGTAATGGCGGTGGTAATAAGAAAAGAGGACCAAGAAACGAAGCTTAATTCAATAAAAAATTAAGAATTTTAAATAAGTAATCTAAGAAAAGATGTTACAGCCTAAAAAGACAAAGTTCCGTAAGATGCATAAGATGCCACCAAAGGGTGATACCAAGAGGGGCAGTGAATTAGCATTTGGTTCATTCGGTTTAAAAGCAATACAAGGTGCTTGGATCAGCGACAGGCAAATTGAAGCAGCCCGTGTAGCGCTTACCCGCCATATGCAACGTAAAGGACAAGCTTGGATACGTATATTCCCAGATAAGCCAATTACCCGTAAACCTGCCGAAGTACGTATGGGTAAGGGTAAAGGTGCTCCTGAATTTTGGGCAGCAGTTGTACAACCAGGCCGTATCATTTTCGAAATTGAAGGTGTTACCATGGCAGAAGCTCAAGCAGCTTTCCGTTTGGCATCACATAAACTGCCAATAACAACCAAGTTTGTGGTTCGCCGCGAATACGTTGAAGAAGCAGCTAAGTAATTGAATTGAAATTTATAATAAGATAGTAAAATGGAATCAGTAGAAATTAAGAAATTAAGCGACAGCGAACTGAAAGAAAAAATTGCAAGTGAGCAAATGCTTCTTACCAAGCTTAAGCTTCAGCATGCAGTATCTCCAATAGAGAGCCCAATAAGGGTACGCAGCCAACGCAAACTTGTTGCACGTCTCCTTACCGAGTCAAGCGAAAGGGCAAAATCAACCGTTAAATCGAAATAAAACACAATTATCTATTAATATTTCCTCATGGAAGAACGTAAGTTAAGAAAAGAAAAAGTAGGTCTGGTTACCAGCGATAAAATGGCTAAAACCATTGTGGTAAGCGTAGAAAGGAAGATTATGCACGCTAAGTACGGTAAGTACATTAAGCGTACATCTAAATTCTTTGCGCACGACGAAAAGGATGAAGCGCATAGCGGCGACCTAGTTCGTATTGAAGAAACCAGGCCATTGAGCAAGAACAAGTGCTGGAGATTGGTGGAAATAGTAGAAAAAGCCAAGTAAGTATTAATTGATTTAAATTTTTTAAGCCATGATAACACAAGAGTCGAGATTAGTATGTGCAGATAACAGCGGAGCTAAGGAAGTGCTTTGTATCCGTATATTGGGTGATAGCCACAGGCGTTCGGCCGGTATTGGAGATAAGATCGTTATTACCGTAAAGGATGCAATACCTACAGGTGGTATAAAGAAAGGTGCTGTATCGAAAGCAGTAATTGTACGTACAAAACGTGCTACCAAACGTGCTGACGGTTCTTTTATCCGTTTTGATGATAATGCAGTAGTATTACTTAACGATGCGGAGGAGTTGAGAGGCACACGTATCTTCGGCCCGGTAGCAAGGGAATTGCGTGAAAAACAATTCATGAAGATCATATCATTGGCTCCGGAAGTACTATAAATAAAGAAAAAGTCGAATATATTCGAATAAAAATTAACTTTGCAACCCTTTTTTCATAAAATGAAGACAATTTTAAAGGTAAAAATAAAGCTAAAGAAAGGAGATATGGTGAAGGTCCTATCTGGTAACTCTCGCGGACAAGAGGGTAAAATACTGGATATTGATACTGACCGTTACAGGGCATTTGTAGAAGGCATTAATGTTGTTTCTCGTCACACAAAGCCTAATCAAAAAAGCCCAAAAGGTGGTATTATCAAGAAGGAAGCTTCTATTAATATATCTAACCTTATGCTTATCGATCCGGCAAGCGGAAAACCTACACGTGTAGGCCGTAAGCACGACGAGAAATCTAACAAGATTGTAAGAATTGCAAAGAAAACAGGAGAAGTAATAAAAGAGGCTACAAAATAAATTAAGTCATGAGCAGCACCAACAAAACAGCAACATATACACCAAGGCTTAAGGCCATGTATGATAAGAACATTTCTCCTGCATTGCAGAAGAAATATGGCTATACCAGCAGCATGGAAGTACCAAAGATCTCTAAGATCTGTTTGAACCAGGGCTTGGGTATTGCAGTATCTGACCGTAAGCTTGCTGAAGCAGCAGTTAATGAAATGACAGCTGTTACAGGCCAGAAAGCAGTTACCGCTAAATCGAAGAAAGATATAGCGAACTTTAAATTAAGAAAAGGTGTAGCTGTAGGCTGCCGCGTTACCTTAAGGGGTAACAATATGTACGATTTCTTAGATCGTCTTATTTCAGCAGCATTGCCACGTATCCGTGACTTTAAAGGTATTGAACGTAAAGGTTTTGATGGCCATGGTAACTATACCCTTGGTATTACCGAGCAAATTATATTTCCGGAAATAGTAATGGACAAAGTTAGCCGTATCATGGGTATGGATATAACCTTTGTTACTACAGCAAAGACAGACGAAGAAGCATTTGCTTTATTAGAATCTTTCGGTATGCCGTTCAAGAAACTTAATTCAGAAGAATAATAAATAATTTTTATACAATAGACCAATGGCAAAAGAATGTGTTAAAGCACGTCAGGTAAAAAGAGAAAGACTCGTTGATCAGTACGCTGAGAGAAGAGCAGCGCTTAAGAAAGCAGGCGATTACGTAGGCTTATCTAAGTTGCCTCGCAACTCATCAGCAGTTCGTCTGCGTAATCGCTGCAAAATAACCGGTAGGCCAAGAGGATACATGCGCCAATTTGGTATTTGCAGGAACATGTTCAGGGAATGGGCCCTTAACGGTAAGATACCGGGTGTAACCAAATCTAGCTGGTAAGTTTAAAACATAATAATAAAAAGAGAAATGACAGATTCAATAGCTGACTACTTAACACGAGTTCGTAACGCAATAAAGGCAAGACACAGGCTTGTAGAAATTCCTGCATCAAACCTTAAAAAGGAAATTACCCGTATTCTTCATGAAAAGGGATATATCCTTAACTATAAAGTAGAAGAAAAAACAGGCCACCAGGGTGTGATTAAAATTGCACTTAAGTATAACTCGCCTTCACGTCTTTCTGCTATTAAAAAGATTGAACGCATCAGCCGTCCGGGTTTACGTAAGTACACCGGTGCCGATGGGTTACCACGCGTACTGAATGGCTTGGGTGTAGCTATTGTTTCAACATCGCAAGGTGTTATGACAGATAAGGAAGCCCGCACCAAGAATGTAGGCGGAGAGGTTATATGTTACGTTTATTAATAGATACTAAAATTTAAAGACAATGTCCAGGATAGGAAAATTACCGATAGCAATACCAAAGGGAACAGAGGTTAGCGTTAATAAAAATGTTATTAACGTAAAAGGCCCTAAAGGTGCACTTACCCGTACCATTGATGCCGATATTACCGTAGCTGTAGAAGATGGCCACGTAGTAGTAAAAAGGCCAAGCGATCAAAAGAGGCACAAGGCTTTACATGGCCTTTACAGGTCACTTATCAATAACATGGTTATTGGTGTATCGCAAGGTTTTAAAACCAACCAGGAAATTGTGGGTGTAGGTTTTAAAGTAAGCACACAAGGCCAAATGCTTGATCTTACCTTAGGCTTTTCGCACACTATTATATTTGAATTACCTAAAGATATCAAGGCTAGTTCTACTACTGAAAAGGGTAAAGCTCCGTCACTGGTTCTTGAATCTCACGATAAAGAATTACTTGGCATGGTATCATCTAAGATACGTTCGCTTCGTAAACCTGACGTTTATAAAGGCAAGGGTGTACGTTATGCTGGCGAACAATTACGTATCAAGGCTGGTAAATCTGCTGCAGGTAGCGCTAAATAATCAGAATTAAGAATTAAAAATTAAGAATATAAAGTCATGGCTAACACAAGTAATAAAATAACCAGGAGAAGGAAGATCAGATACCGCATCCGTCGTAAGATCGAAGGCAGTGCAGAATCTCCAAGGTTGGCTGTATACAGAAGCAATTCTGAAATATATGCTCAGGTAATTGATGATATTTCGGGTAAAACCGTTGCTGCTGCATCGTCTTTAGAAAAAGACCTTGCTAAGAAAAAGGCTACCAAGTCAGAAATGGCTAAGGAAGTTGGAAAGCTTGTTGCAGAAAGAACTTCGAAAGCAGGTGTTAGCAAAGTAGTATTTGACAGAGGCGGATACCTTTACCACGGAAGGGTTAAGGCTCTTGCTGAAGGCGCAAGAGAAGGCGGATTAAAGTTTTAATAAGAATTACAATTAATTAAGAAATAAAGAACATGTCAGGATCAAATGTTTCAGTAAAAAGGGTACGTTCTACCGATGTTGAGCTTAAGGATAAGCTGGTAGCGGTTCAACGTGTAACCAAAGTTACCAAGGGTGGTAGAACTTTTAGTTTTGCAGCTATTGTGGTAGTGGGTAATGAAAAGGGCATAGTAGGCTATGGTCTTGGAAAAGCCCGTGAGGTTACCGATGCAGTTACCAAAGGTATTGAAGATGCCAAGAAGAACCTTATTAAGGTTTCATTGACAAAAGCAACCATCCCACACGAACAATCAGGTAAGTACAGCGGTTCTCGCGTATTTATTAAGCCTGCAGCTGCGGGTACCGGTGTTATAGCAGGTGGTGCTATGCGTGCCGTACTTGAAAGCGTTGGTATTAAAGACGTGTTAGCAAAATCATTAGGTTCATCGAATCCGCACAACGTAGTAAAAGCTACTATGGATGCTTTGATGCAACTGCGTGATGCAAGGACAGTGGCAGCTCACCGTTCTATTGAAGTAGACAGAGTATTTAACGGATAATAAACAGAATCATGGCTAAGATTAAAATACAACAGGTTCGCAGCGGTATAGATCACCCTGCTGATCAGAAGAGGACACTGAAAGCACTTGGTTTTACCAGGCTTAACCAGATCATTGAAAAGAACGATACCCCTCAAATACGAGGAATGGTGCGTAAAGTACACCATTTAGTGAACATATTAGCATAACTGATTAAAAAGTAGAAGATGGAATTGCATAATTTAAAACCGAAAAAAGGTTCAACACATAAACGTAAAAGAATTGCGCGTGGTGAAGGTTCGCGAGGCGGAACTGCAACCAGGGGTAACAAAGGTGCGCAAGCAAGAGCAGGTTATTCTGCAAAGCGTGGTTTTGAAGGTGGTCAAATGCCTTTACACAAACGTGTACCTAAGTACGGTTTCAAAAATGTTCACCGTGTAGAGTTTCATGGTATTAACCTTGATACTATACAGGAAGTTGCTGCTGCTGCAGGTGTAAAAGTGGTTAACAGAGATTTCTTTGTTATGCACGGCCTTGCATCAAAGCGCGCTAACATAAAAGTACTTAGCAGGGGAGCTGACAAGTTTAATGCAGCCCTCGAAATTACCGCTGATGCGTTCTCTGCTGCTGCTAAAACAGCCATTGAAGGCCAGAAAGGTAAAGCCCTTATTACAGAAAGAAAAGTTAAGAAAGCCGAATAACACCGCTATTATTTGTGAAGAATTTCATTAATACGTTAAAAAACATCTTTGCCATTGAGGATCTCAGGGTAAGGATACTGAATACCTTAGGTTTCCTGCTGGTATATCGTTTAGGCTCTTACATTATATTGCCTGGCGTTAACTCAGCGCAGCTTGCTGCAAACCATGGTTCAGACGCCGGAAGTGGCCTTGTGGGCCTTATCAATATATTTGCGGGCGGTGCTTTTAGCCGTGCCTCAATATTTGGTTTAGGTATTATGCCATACATTTCTGCATCAATCGTAGTGCAGTTATTAGGTATAGCTGTTCCATATTTCCAAAAGTTACAGAAGGAAGGCCCTAGCGGACAAAAGAAGATAGAGCGCATTACACGTGTGCTTACTGTGTTTGTAACCGCTTTCCAGGCTCCCGGGTATATCTACTCACAAATATTGGCATATTCTAATGTAGAAGGTAATGTTACTTTCTTCTATATCCGTTCAGTATTAGTGTTGATAGCAGGTACCATATTTGTAATGTGGTTAGGCGAAAAGATAACTGATAAAGGTATTGGAAATGGTATATCGCTCATTATTATGATCGGTATTATAGCCAGGCTGCCTGCATCATTCTTCCAGGAATTTGCATCGCGTGTTGCATCTAACGGTGGCGGACTTATAGTATTACTTGTAGAATTAGTATTCTTAGTAGCTGTGGTTATGGCAACTATATTACTGGTGCAAGGTACACGCCGTATACCGGTTCAGTTTGCAAAACGTATAGTAGGTAACAAACAATATGGTGGCGCTCGTCAATTCATCCCATTAAAGGTGAACGCATCGGGTGTTATGCCAATCATTTTTGCACAGGCTATCATGTTCCTTCCAATAACATTAGCAGGCTTTTCTACTTCGGCAACTATGTCGGGTATTGTTAGTGCGCTTACCGATATTGGTGGTTTCTGGTATAACTTCCTGTTTGGTGTTATGATCGTTGCCTTTACCTATTTCTATACAGCAGTTATCATCAATCCTAACCAAATGGCTGAGGATATGAAACGCAATGGTGGCTATATACCGGGTGTTAAACCAGGTAAAAAGACTGCCGAGTATATTGATATGGTAATGTCTCGTATTACCTTACCGGGTGCCGTATTCCTTGCTTTTGTGGCTATCATGCCTTCAATAGCTATGAAATTTGGTATGGATAACTCATTTGCACGTTTTTATGGCGGAACCTCATTACTTATTTTAGTAGGTGTTATGATGGATACTCTTCAACAAATTGAGAGCTATCTGTTAATGCGCCACTACGATGGATTAATGAAGACCGGCAGGATTAAAGGCAGGACATCATTAAGCGGCGCTACGGCGGCGTAAGTAGTATTTAAGCATTACCGTGGGCAGTACAATATATTATAAGACTGAAAGCGATATTGAAAAGATTCGTGAAAGTTCTTTGATTGTTTCAAAAACCCTGGCAGAAGTTGGTAAATCAATTAAGCCGGGCATAACTACAGCAGATCTGGATAAGATAGCTGAAAGTTATATACTATCGCAAGGCGCTAAACCGGCCTTCAAAGGGTATAAGGGATTTCCTGCTACGCTTTGTGTTTCGGTTAACGCACAGGTAGTACACGGTATACCGGGAAACTACGCCTTAAAAGAAGGCGATATTGTTTCGGTAGACTGCGGGGTTGTGAAAGATGGTTATTATGGAGATTCGGCCTATACATTTAGAGTAGGAAAGATAAGCGAAGAACTGGCTAACTTATTAAAGGTTACCAAAGAATCGCTTTACAAAGGGATAAACGAAGCGAAAGAAGGCAATAGAATGGGGGATATTAGCTCAGCTATTGGCGGATACGCAGAGGAACATAAGTACGGAGTAGTTAGGGAACTGGTAGGGCACGGAATAGGCAGACATCTGCACGAAGCGCCTGATGTACCAAACTACGGTAAAAAAGGTAACGGTATTAAGTTACAGCGCGGATTGGTGATAGCAATAGAGCCAATGATAAATATGGGAAAGAAGGAAGTGAAACAAGAGAACGACGGGTGGACAATAACAGCAAAAGATGGTAAACCTTCGGCTCATTTTGAGCATACGGTAGCCATAGGAAGCGGGAAAGCAGAATTATTGACATCGTTTGAAGAAATAGAAAAAGTAGAAGCAGCACAATTCTGATATGACAAAACAGTTATCGGTAGAACAGGACGGAACCATTACAGAAGCATTATCAAATGCTATGTTCAGGGTTGAACTGGAAAATGGACACATGGTAACAGCGCACATTTCGGGAAAAATGCGTATGAACTACATAAAATTATTGCCTGGAGACAGGGTGAAACTAGAACTTTCGCCTTACGACCTGAGCAAAGGAAGAATAATAATGAGGTATTAATAGTAAAAAGCAGACAATAACAATTAAGCCATGAAAGTAAAAGTATCAATTAAAAAGAGGAGCGCTGACTGTAAGATAGTTAAGCGTAAAGGCCGTCTTTATGTAATCAACAAGAAGAACCCAAAATTCAAACAAAGACAAAAAGGCGGTTGATATTGAATTATTTATTAACTTCGCAGCCCGAAATAAAAAAAAAGAATAAAATATGGCACGTATATCAGGTGTAGATTTACCTAATAATAAACAAGGCGAAATAGGCCTTACTTACATTTATGGCATTGGTCGCAGCAAGTCGCGCAAAATATTAGCCGAAGCTGGTGTTGACCCTGTTATGAAGGTTTCTGAGTGGAATGACGATATGTTGAATAAGATACGTAAGATCATTACTGAAGAAGTAAAAGTAGAAGGAGCACTTCGTTCAGAAGTACAGCTTAACATCAAAAGGCTTATAGATATTGGCTCATACCGCGGTATGCGCCATCGTATGGGTTTACCGGTTAGGGGACAAAACACCCAAACCAATGCTCGTACCCGTAAGGGAAGAAGGAAGACCATTGCTAACAAGAAAATGGCAGTTAAATAATAATAAATAGCACGCAGAAAAATGGCAAAACCGCAACAAGCAGGTGCAGCACCAGCAGCAAACAAAGTAGTTAGAAAAAGAACTGTTAAAGTTGACGCAGTAGGACAAGCGCACGTTAACGCTACTTTTAATAACATTATAATAACCTTTACCAATATCAGCGGTCAAACCATTGCATGGTCGAGCGCAGGTAAAATGGGTTTCAGAGGCGCTAAGAAGAATACTCCGTTTGCAGCCCAGGTTGCAGCGCAAGATGCTTCTAAAGTAGCTACTGACCTTGGTTTGCGTAAGGTGAAAGTGTATATAAAAGGCCCTGGAGCCGGTAGAGATTCAGCTATCCGTAACATTGGCGCTTCCGGTATTGAAGTTACCGAGATCGTAGATATTACACCTCTTCCGCACAATGGTTGCAGGCCTCCTAAGAAACGTAAAGTTTAATTTATAATAATAAGTAACAATGGCAAGATACACTGGTCCTCGTTCGAGAATAGCTAGAAAGTTTAAAGAGCCAATTTTTGGCCCTGATAAAGTATTAGAAAAGAAGAACTACCCTCCGGGGATGCACGGTTTCGGAAAGAAACGTGGTTCTAAGCATTCTGAATACTCTGAACAGTTGCAAGAAAAGCAAAAGGCAAAATATACCTATGGTATATTGGAAAAACAATTCCGTAAAACCTTTGCTAAGGCTAGCCGTTCTAAGGGTGTTACCGGTGAAGTATTACTTCAGTTGGTAGAATCGAGGCTCGATAACGTAGTTTATCGTATGGGTATTGCTCCAAGGCGCGCAGCTGCAAGGCAATTGGTTAACCACGGCCACATTTTGGTTAACGGAAACCCTGTGAACATTGCTTCTTACACCCTTAAACCAGGTGATAAAGTTGCAGTTCGGGAAAAATCGAAATCACTTGAAATTATTGCTAATGCAGTAGGCGCAGGTAACCCGCATCCATATGCTTGGATCGAGTTTAACTCACAATCGTTAGAAGGTACATACCTGGCACTCCCTCCAAGAGACCAGATACCTGAAAACATTAGGGAACAGCTTATCGTTGAATTGTACTCTAAATAATAGTATTAATAATCCTTCAAAACTAAATATCCAGATGGCGATCTTAGCATTTCAAAAACCTGATAAAGTTATAATGACATCTTCTACAGAAGTAGAAGGAGAGTTTGAATTCAAGCCTTTAGAGCCTGGCTATGGTATTACCATTGGCAATGCATTAAGGCGTATTTTACTTTCTTCTCTCGAAGGATATGCTATCTCTTCAGTGAAGATACAAGGTGTTGACCATGAATTCGCTACTATTAAAGGCGTAATGGAAGACGTAACCGAAATAGTATTGAACCTGAAACAAGTTAGGTTTAAAAAGCAAATTGACGGTACCAATACCGAAAAAGTTAGCATTTCTATTAGCGATAAAGAAGTACTTACCGCGGGCGACCTTGGTAAATTTACTTCAGCATTCCAGGTTCTTAACCCAGACCAGGTTATTTGCCGTATGGAATCTTCAGTGAAACTTAAAATGGATATTACCATCGTTAAAGGACGTGGTTATGTTCCTGCTGAAGAAAACAAGCCATTGAATGCAGAAATAGGAATCGTTCCAATTGACTCAATCTTTACTCCGATAAAGAACGTAAGATACACCGTAGAAAACTTCCGTGTTGAACAGAAGACTGACTATGAAAAGTTGTTACTTACTGTTGTTACCGATGGTTCTATCCATCCTAAAGAAGCATTAAAAGAGGCTGCTAAAATTCTTATCTACCACTTTGCATTGTTCTCCGATGAAAAGATCACTATTGATTTAGACAGCAAGAGCCAAAGCGAAGAATTAGATGAGAACGACTTACGTATCCGTCAATTACTTAAAACCAAATTGGTTGATATGGACCTTTCAGTACGTGCGCTTAACTGCTTAAAGGCAGCTGAAGTAAGTACCCTTGGCCAATTAGTTCAATTCAACAAGAACGACTTGTTAAAGTTCCGCAACTTTGGTAAGAAGTCTCTTACTGAAATTGAAGACCTTATCAAAACAAAAGGACTTTCTTTTGGTATGACCATTGACAAGTACAGACTGGACAAAGAGTAATATTTAATTAAGATTAAGAATTAGGAATTAAGAATTTTTCAAGAAAGAAATGAGACACTTAAATAAACACAATCACTTAGGCCGTACAAGCTCACACCGCAAGGCGTTGTTCTCGAACATGTCGGCTTCTTTGATCATGCACAAAAGGATCAACACTACATTGGCTAAGGCTAAAGCGCTTAAGATCTATGTTGAGCCTATCATTACAAAATCGAAAGAAGACACAACCGCTAGCCGCAGGCTTGCATTCAGCTACTTGCAAAACAAGGATGCTGTTATGGAACTTTTCAGAACCATTGCACCTAAGGTAGCTACACGTCCTGGTGGATACACACGCATACTTAAGACCGGTGCACGCGCCGGCGATAACGCTGATATGTGTTTATTAGAACTTGTTGACTTTAACGATAACCTGTCAGGTGCTACAGTAACCAAAGCTGAAGATACAAAAGCAGCTAAGGGCACAACCCGTAGGGGACGTAAAAAAGGTGGAGCTACCGGCGAGAAAGCAGCTAAAACTGCTGCTGCAGCTGAGTAATTCTCAACCAAACTATAATAATAAAAAAGGGGCTTTTAGCCCCTTTTTTATTTATGCGAGTTGTTGAAAAATGCCATTCTATTTTGTTTAATAGGCTAACGCTATTGTTTAAATTTGTAGTAGTTCTTTGCGGCCTTGGCATGGTTTTAAACTTGGCGTATTTTGCGGTTAAATATAACCTGAAAAATTAAAGGGTGAAAACCCGAAAGTGGGGTGACAAAACTATGAAAAATTTCGAGTTCAGTATATTGAAAACCAATATGTTGATGGGTAACAAACATAAAAAGTGTAACCCCATTACAGAGGTTTTAGGAATCTGTGGAAACCTGAGTAATTTGTGGTAGAAAATAGAATATGTTTCGACAAGCTCAACATGCCAGCTATTTACCCCAAACCCCTAAAGGGGCTTTAATTATTTGCGTTGAAAAGCACAGTATACATTCAAAACCCCTTTAGGGGTTTGGGGTGAGTAGGAACAGATATTGCAGTAAAATGAAAATGCAACACATTTTTCAATCTGCGAGAAAAAGTGTTGCATTTTAAGTGTTCTTTGAAAAAAAATACTGGGATTGCCACATCCGCCAACCCGCGGATTCGCAATAACGAGAATTTGCGCCTTAGCGTCTCTGCGGTAAACTTGGTTTATATCTTTTCAACCACTACAGCTGTACCGTATGCTAAAACTTCAGTAATGCCTTGCATTACTTCATTAGCATCGTAACGGGCAGCTATAATAGCATTAGCACCGTGTTCTTCAGCATGAGCAAGCATTAGGTTAAAAGCGTCCTCACGGGCTTTTTCGCACAGGTTGGTGTAAATGGTAATGTTGCCACCAAAAAGCGATTGGAAGCCAGCGCCGATGTTTCCGATAAGGCTGCGTGAACGGACTATAATACCACGCACTACACCTAAGTTCTTAACTACACGGTATCCTGCAAGTTCTGTTCCGGTTGTTACTAATTGTTTATCCATAGTTTATTGTTTGGTTTGCTGTTATAAATGTATCTTAATGGTAAGTGAAAAAAATTACTTTTGTAAATATAATATAATCTCAAATACATGAAAAAATCCACAGTTATAGTTAGATGGGGAATTATAACAGCAATTGTTATGAGTCTCTTTTCATATTTAATGTATGTAACAGGCGCAAGCTTCTCTAATCCCTCCGTGTCATACTTTGGTTATGTTATTATGATTGGTGGCATGATAATGGCTATGCGCCAGTTTCGCGATAAGGTTAACGGCGGTTATGCTTCATTTGGTGATCAATATAAAATTGGCATACTTATGGTACTAATAATTTCAGTTATTACTACAATCTATTTTCTCATATTCATGCAGCTTAGCCCCGATTTTATTTCTAAAATGATCGAACAGAGTCAAGCCAATATGGTAAATAAAGGTATGAGCAGTGAACAGATTGAAATGGCTATGAAATATACAAAGATGTTTATGACTCCTGCAATGATGATGATATTTAGTTTAATCGGTAATATTATTATTGGTGCTATTGTGGGCCTATTAGCTGCGGCTATTACATCTAAACCAAAACCTTTTATGGAAGACAATAATACACCAATAGCATAGTTTAAAGGCGTATATGGATATTTCAGTAGTTGTTCCTTTACTTAACGAAGCTGAGTCATTACCGGAGTTGTGCGCTTGGATAGAGCGTGTAATGAAGGCTAATAATTTTAGCTATGAAGTGTTGTTGACCGATGATGGTAGCAAAGATGCATCGTGGAAAGTAATAGAGGAGCAGGCTGCTAAAAATAGTTCGATAAAAGGGATTCGCTTAAGGCGTAACTATGGCAAATCGGCAGCGCTGAATGTAGCTTTTGCAAGAGCCAAAGGTAATGTGGTAATTACCATGGATGCTGACTTGCAGGACTCGCCTGATGAAATACCTGATCTGTACAAAATGATAATTGTGGATGGTTTTGATATGGTATCGGGCTGGAAACAGAAGCGATATGACCCTATTACCAAAACAATACCTACTAAACTATTTAACTGGGCCACACGCAAAATGTCGGGCATTTACCTGCACGACTTTAATTGTGGTTTAAAAGCATACAATAATGATGTGGTTAAGAATGTAGAGGTTCATGGAGAAATGCACAGGTATATACCGGTATTGGCTAAATGGGCGGGATTTTCGAACATAGGGGAGAAGATAGTACAGCATCAAAGCCGCAAATATGGCACCAGTAAGTTTGGTATGAGCCGTTTTGTGAATGGTTTTCTCGATCTGCTTTCAATAAGCTTTGTTACCAAATTCGGCCGTAAGCCAATGCATTTATTTGGCTTGATCGGCACTGTATTGTTCCTGCTTGGCTTTGCCGAAGCTGCCATACTTACATACGATAAGTTTATAAACCACATATACAAAATGACCGACAGGCCGGCATTTTACTTTGGCATACTATTCATGATATTGGGTACACAATTCTTCCTTGCAGGGTTCCTGGGTGAACTTATATCGCAAGGTAATAATGATAAGGTTAAATACCAGGTAGAGAAAGAAGTCTAAATATTGGCGAATAGCCAATATTAATATCGAATATCGAACAAGGAATATCGAATACTGAAGGGAAAGACAGAATGCCAATAATGAATACCGAACAAAGAATATCGAATACTGAAGTGGAGGCTCCAAATCAGAGCAAAAGAAAATTTGATTTGGAAGACAGGCTTATTGATTTTTCTGTTGTAGTAATTGAGATTTCAGAAAGCTTACAAAATACTCCTGCCGGAAGGCATCTTTCAGGTCAAGTAGTTAGGTCGGGTACTTCACCTGCTTTGCAATACGGAGAAGCTCAAAGCGCAGAATCAAGTGCCGACTTTATTCATAAATTAAAAATATTACTCAAGGAACTTCGGGAGACTTTTGTAAGCTTGAAAATAATTAAGAGAGTTTCACTCAGTAGTAAAACCAATATGGTTGATAAGGGATTGGTTGAGTGTAATGAATTGATTGCTATTTTTAACAAGAGTATTGAAACAGCAAAAAAGAATAATGACAGAAGAAAGTAGTTCTGTTTTTATTTCGAAATTGGATATTCAGTATTCGTTATTCGATATTTGTAATTATGGATATTAAAGAGGTTAAGTTCGATTGTAAGTATTTTCGAGGTGATATTCCTTGTAAACCGAATAAGCTTAGAGGTAAAAAATGTACCTGTGATGAATATATACAGGTAAGCCATCGCATACTTATTGTTAAGCTTGGTGCGCTGGGTGATGTTATACGTTCTACTGCTTTATTAGTGCGCTATAGAAAGATGTATCCTAACGCACATATTACCTGGATAACCCACTCACCAGATATATTGCCACATGATGGCAGTATTGATGTTATTGCAAAGTTCGAATATAAAAGCATTTTGCCCTTATTCTCGCAAGAGTTTGATATAGCTATCAATCTTGATAAAGATGTTGAAGCTTGCACTTTATTATCGCAAGTAAAAGCAAAACAGAAATACGGATTTACCCGCAAGGATAATCACCTTGTTGGAACGAACGCTGCAGCAGACAGGAAGATAGTTACAGGCTTGTTCGATGATGAATCGAAAGCCAATACTAAGAGCTATCCGCAAGAGATATTTGAAATATGCGAACTCGATTTTCAGAAAGAAGAGCCGGTGCTGAATGTAAACAGTACATTGGTTAAGAAGTGGGAGGTATTGAAAGAAAAAGCGCAGGACAAAAAAATAGTAGGTCTTAATACCGGCTGTGGTCCCCGTTGGAACACCCGTTTGTGGCCTAATGAGTATTGGATTGAGTTAATACGTCAGTTACAAAAGGCAGGATACTATCCTGTTGCTTTGGGTGGTGAGGCGGAGGATGCGCGTAATAAATCATTTGCCCAGGAAACAGGATTGTATTACCCGGGTACTTATTCTTTAGAAGAGTTTATTGCCATTACTGCTAACTGCGACCTTATTGTTACTGCTGTAAGTATGATGATGCACATTGCTATTGGACTGAAACGCCCACTGGTATTGTTCAATAACATATTCAACAGGCACGAATTCGAAATGTATGGCAGAGGAATTATTGTAGAGCCTACTTCGGGCTGCGATGATTTTTACGGCAATACCTGTACCCGCGAAAAATGCTGTATGAACGATCTTCCGGTAAATAGCGTGTTCTCGTCCATTCAAAAGCTGGTATAAGCATGCGCATAGCGTATCTATCTACATTTTATCCGTATAGGGGAGGTATAGCCCAATTCAATGCGGCTTTGTTCAATGAGTTTGCCAAGAATCATGAAATAAAGGCATTTACGTTCACTCGGCAATACCCTGAGCTATTATTTCCCGGTAAAACCCAGTATGCGGAAGCTAAAGATTCGGCAGAAGATGTTAAAGCTGTTCGGGTACTTGATACGGTTAACCCGTTTACCTATGGCAAAACCGCCCGCGCTATAGCCGATTTTAAGCCCGATATGATGATTACGAAGTATTGGATGCCTTACTTCTCGCCTTCGCTGGGAACAGTCGCTAAAAGGCTTAAAAAACAGGGCGTGATCAACATTAGCATACTCGATAATGTTATTCCGCACGAACAAAAGTTTTACGATAAAGCACTCACCCGGTATTTTGTAAATAATAACCATGGCTTTGTGGCTATGAGCCAGAACGTGGCCGATGATCTGTTGACCTTTGCTCCTAAAGCCAATTACATATTACATCCTCACCCTATGTTCGATTTCGGGCAAAAGGTGAGCAAAGAAGAAGCAAAAGCTAAACTGGGACTATCTCCAAGTGACTCTTACATGCTTTTCTTTGGCTTTATAAGGCGCTATAAGGGGCTCGATATGCTTTTGGAAGCAATGGCTGATGCACGCATTAAGAATAAGAAATTGAAACTGGTTGTAGCCGGTGAGTATTACGAAGACGGCAAATACTATGAGGATAAGATAAAAGAATATGGCCTGCAGGATAGTGTGGCTATGCATACCAACTACATACCATCAGAAATGGTGCGGTATTACTTCTCTGCAGCCGATATGGTAGTACAGCCATACCGCAGTGCTACGCAGAGTGGAGTAACCCAAATAGCCTATCACTTTGATAAACCTATGCTGGTTACTGATGTAGGTGGGCTGTCTGAAATTGTGCCTCACGGCAAGGTAGGTTATGTGGTACAACCCAATGTTCCCGCAATAGCTGATGCTATAAACGACTTTTATGAAAACAAGCGTGAGGCTGGTTATGTGGCGAATGCCCAGTTAGAGAAAAAGCGCTTTCAATGGGATTCTTTTGCATCCTCAATTGAAGGACTTTATAAGAAAATCAAAGGCTAGTTTCCGCTTAACAGCTTCTTTACCGTTTCCGAAATAGCTCTGCCTTCTGCTTTGCCGGCTAATTGCTTAGTAGCAACACCCATCACCTTACCCATATCTGCAGGGGTTGAGGCTCCAACTTGAGCCATAATGGCTTTAATGGCTTCGGTTAGCTCTTCAGGACTCATTTGCTTTGGCAAAAAGCTTTCTATAACGCCAACTTGCACTAATTCAGCTTCTGCTAATTCAGGGCGATTTTGTTCTTTGTAAATATCAGCAGACTCCTTACGCTGTTTTACCATCTTCATCAGGGCTTTGGTTTCAGCATCATCGCTGGTTCCTTTTTCTGATGACTTAAGCAAAAGGATCTCTGATTTTATTGCACGCAGAGCGTTAAGTTTCTCTGTTTGCTTAGCTATCATAGCGGCCTTTATTTCCGCGTTAATCTTTTCTTCTAATGTCATGGTATATGGATTTTATAAAGGGTCTTTTAAGAACTTGATGCACTCTTTAGGGTTAGGCGATGAGAAGATAGTATTGCCTGCTACCAGAATATCAGCTCCCGCACGCATTAAGGGCAATGCATTATCCAAATCAACTCCACCATCAACTTCTATCTTGGTCTTGGCGCTGCTTTCAATGATCAATTGTTTTAAACGCAATACTTTATCGAATGTATGTGGAATGAATTTTTGTCCACCAAAGCCCGGGTTTACAGACATTACCAATACTACATCAATGTCGCGAATAATATCCGCTAAGGCACTAATTGGTGTATGCGGATTAATAGCCACACCAGCCTTCATGCCATGGTGCTTAATGTTTTGAAGTGTACGATGCAGGTGAGTACATGCTTCATAATGCACGGTAAGTAATCCGGCACCTGCCTTTTTGAATTCTTCAATATAACGGTCAGGCTCAACGATCATTAAATGCACATCGAGCATTTTTTGTGCATGCTCTTTCAGTGCTTTCATTATAGGGAAACCGAAAGAAATATTAGGTACAAAAACACCATCCATCACATCCACATGGAACCAATCAGCCTCACTTGTGTTAATCATATCAATACCCGCTTTTAAATTGCTGAAATCAGCCGAAAGTATAGATGGCGCTATAAGTAATGGCATAAACTGTAGTTGTTTAAGATGATAAGCAAAGGTAATATTTTTACCCCTACAGCAGTTTTTTTATGATGTAATAAAGGGGAAAACCTCCAAGGAAAATAGCCATGCCATACATGGCTTCGGTGGTTTGAGATGTGAGTATATTATAGCATACCCATGCTTGTAATAATATAAACAGTATGGGTACAATAGGGTAGAAGAGCACCTTGTATCCATTATAATCTAGCTGCGATTGTTTAGTTCTGAATATGAATAAAGTAGCCGCAGCAAATGCAAGAGATATGGTATCTATAAATTCTACATAGCTAATTATCTTACTGAAGGAACTCAGGAATAACAACGATATAATGGCTAATGCTAAGAAAAAGATCAGTCCGAACTCCTGGGTTTGCGTGTCTTTATTTACACTTTTAAAGATATCGGGCAATACCTCATCTTCGGCCATAGCATAGTAAATACGCGGGTTGTGCAAGAAGGCTGTGTTTATAAAACCCAGTACAGAAACAAACACTATAATAGAGGTTACCTTAAAGCCATTTTCGCCCAGAAAACTTTTGGCAAGCTCGGCAGCTGGCAACGACATGCCTTTAAGATTTTCGAAGCCCAATACGTTGCAATAAGCAAAGTTGATAAGCAGGTATAGTAGTATTACAACAGTCATACCCGCAAATATTCCGATAGGGATATTTTTCTTCGGGTCTTTTATATCCGCACCAAGATTAATAGAGTTTTGATATCCGCCCAATGTAAAGGATATTGGAATAAGACATAGCCCCAATGTTTTTAACGTACCGAGATTGGCTAGGGAAGAAATAGGTAGAGTAGAAATGGAATTATGAGTACCAAAGACTGCGCAGCAAAGCCCAAGTATCATCATTATTTTTAAACTACTTAATATGTTTTGAACCCTTGAACCCATTCTTATTCCAAGAAAGTTAAGTGTGAAAAGAATAGTTAATGCTGCAGCCGCAATAAGTTTGTTTGATATTAAATGTTGCCAGCTGTCCGGAACCAGAACAGGCCTGATATATTCTGCACCAATTAAGGCAATACCTACTGCACTGCCTGCATTGGTTATAACCATGGCCCAGTTTAACATAAAGGCAAAGGCAGGGTGGTAGCAAAATGAAAACACCTTATAATAGCCACCCGCTGCAGGCATGCGAGAACCTATTTCGGCAAAAGTAAGTGCACCAAAAATGCTCATAACACCGCCAATTATCCAGGCTGTATAAAAGATTGACGGTGTTCCTGCATCTTTAGCTACAATACTTGGTGTGCGAAAAATGCCTACACCAATAATGAAACTTATTATGATCATGGCCAGATCGAACCGGCCAAGTTTTGATTGTATTGTCATGCCTCAAAAATAGGGAGATTAATTTAATGAGAATGAATACAATAAAAAAGGGCCGCCAATTAGTTTGGCAGCCCTTTATATGAAAGAGATGATATTATTTTATAACAAGCTTACCTTCTGAAAGTGTTTTACCATCTATAGAGAGTACTCTGTAGAAATAAACACCGGCAGGTTGAGTAAGACTTATTTGGGTCTTGCTTTGGGTTAGTTCAGTTGAGTAGATGTTCTGTCCTAAAACATTGAACACCACAAGTTGTTGCTGATTCTTTAGGCTACCCAATGCAACTGTAAATGAACCATTGTTAGGATTAGGATAAATTGAAACAGTACCGGGAGCCGAAAGAGTAGTTACACTTAGTGGCCCTTTAGGAAGGTTGATATTATCTACATAAAGGTTTCCTCCGTAACCAGACCTGTTTTCGAATGCCAGCATCACGCTAGGTTGGTTAGCTATGGCAGGTATTGCAATAGTATCGGTGCGCCATGTTGTGCTTGTCGGTACAAAGCATCCAGCGCCACCGGCAGTATCAGTTCCTGTTTCAGCAGTGCCACCGGTTGTGCTTAATGCAACACCACCTTTCAGATACACATTATTCCATGTAGTACCACAATCTATAGAATAGTACACAGCAAGTGTATCGCTATAGTTGGTCTTTTGATATACACCATATGGCTCGTATGCAACATCAAAATAAATGAATGGACTAGGGTCACTAGAATAATCTAATAAAGGGCTATGCATTTGATCGTACTGGCCCACAACGCCACCTAAACAATTGTTATAATACATACAATTAGCGCTTTTTGCATAAGCACCTACCGCATATGAGGCCCATGTTGTTGCGTGGCCGGAAGGGTTGTAAGCACTCCAGCCAGTTGGAGGAAAAGTGCCTGACTCAAATCCTTCAGCAAGTGGCAATGCACCCGGTGCCTGAACAGTAATAAGAGCAGTTTGTGTAATAGAATCTATACCATTACTTGATGTTACTATTTCTGTAACATCATATACACCTGGTGTGTTATAGGTAACACTTGGGCTGGCTGACGTAGAGGTGGATGGTGTACCACCAGGGAATTTCCAGCTGTACCCAATTATAGAACCGTTAGTAGTGCTTTGGTCAGTAAAAGTTGTGGTTAAGCTGGTACAGCCAAAAGTAGGGTTTGCACCAAAGTTCGCGAGTATGTTACGCGGCTCAATACCTATTAGGCATTCGTTATCTAAGGCAAAATTATAACCACTTGTACCGCCCGGGTTAAGATTAGTTAGCGCAAACCATCCATTATCTTGTCCGCCCCAGCCCCAGTTCATGTGGAAACTGTTAATAGAGTCGTAACCATCGCAAACCCATGTGTGTCCGCCTGCAGATGCATCGTATCCTGCATATTCAACAGGCCTGCCATTGTTAATCTCATTTTGTAAAGTATCAATTAAAGAAGTGGCTGAAATAGTGCTGTCGTAAAAACCGTAGATAGTTGAAGGATTGTATCCAAAATATTTAACGTAAGAGTTTTGAGCGGAAATAGTGTCATCGGCAGATATTACATAGGCACCACTTCCTGATGGGGCGTAATCCATATCAACACTTACACCTGCATCATATAATAGGGTTGCCACACTTGTATTGGCTTTATTAACGCTTAAAGGCATATTGGCCCAGTTGTAAGTAGTATTACCAAAGTTAGCTGATAAGGTTCCATAGTTCATTGAAAAACCACTTGCAGTACAATCGCAATATGAGTTTGAGCCTCTTCCTTTAGCTGGATAGCTCCAAAACCTCATGATTTGAGACATTGCAGTAGCAACGCAACCGGTAACCGATCCACCAGGACAGTCATCATTAAAATAAGGAGATTGATTCCATAAGCTTTGAACCAAATGAGCAGTGCTTGACGGGTAAGTACCACTTAATGCTTTACGGAAATTGTTTTTATGGGTCAATGGTGTGTTACTGATATAGGATGCCCACTCATTTGAAATATCCTTGGTGCTTGACAATTTTTGAACACGGATATAGGAGATCTCTTTTTTACGCTTACCCATCCAGTAACTAAAGTTAGTTCCTGCGACAGGTAAGGTATAATGTCCTTCGTTAGAATAACCAATAATAGGATGCCCTGCATCTTCTGCTGAAATAAGCACAAAGCCATTATTGTTTATGTTAAATGCGTAATATACCTCCGTCCCTGATGCATCTTTTTCGGTATACGCTAAGGTTGCTGTTGCGCCAGGTGTGTGATATGTTTGGCTGTAAAAATTTTGGGCAGCCATTTTAGCTGTGGTTGGGTTAACAACACCAGCTTTAACCACACCGGTTAAAATAAGTGATGAAGCAAGTAAATAAGTAAGTTTCTTCATAAGGGATTTAAAGTGTTAATTGTTCAGGGACAATTAATAATTGTGTTTAAGATGAATATTTGTAATACAAGTATAGGCTATATGGTAATGAATTCCAAACTAAAGGACACTTATTTTAAAATGATAGATTATTGCAGTTTATGCAATGATTTCTATTGAATTGGGTTTGGCTGGTTCTCCTTGTCAGATACAAGGAATTGATTCAACAGTAAGCTAATTATCACAACCAGAATAGGGGCAATTACATTATACCATAAGTATGTAATGTGCACTCCCGAATCGATAAAGAATAGACCAAGTATGGCTGCTTCTGATACAATGGCTGCCCAAAATGTTGCATACCCTTTTACTGATTTTAAGAAAAATGCTACAAGGAAAACGCCTAATATGGTTCCATAGAATAAAGAGCCGACAATATTCACTGCCTGTACCAAATTGTCAAATAACCTGAGTGAAACTGCAAAGCCTATAGCTACAGCACCCCAGGCAAGGGTGGCATACTTGGTTGCTGATACGTAGTGCGTATCGGTTTTGTTTTTTGCAAAACTACGTTTATAAAAATCGACAACAGTTGTTGATGCTAATGAACTTATTTGCCCGGAAGTTGAAGACATGGCAGCACAAAACATTACTGCAAGCAAAAGACCTATCAAGCCATGCGGCAAATTATTCATTACAAAATTCAGGAAGGCATAGTCTGTGTCTTTTGTCTCCATACCAGGTGCATATTTTTTTAAGATGCCCTTCACATCCCCTCGAATACTTTTATCTTTTTCTTCGAGATCTCTTAGTTTTTCAATATTAACTTGCTCTTCCGCAGTTCCTCGGGATTTTAATAAGTCTAAAGCCGTTGCTTTACGCTGAGCTTCTATTGAGGCATGTTCCTGTTCTTTAGCTGTTAATTGTTGTGTTGCTTCTCTAGAGAGATTGGCTCTTTCAAGAGCTTTATTGTTGAAAAAAACCGGGGAGGGATTGAAGATGAAAAACACAAACATCATTACACCTATGAAGAGAATAAAGAATTGCATAGGTATTTTTACAACACCATTGAAGAATAAGCCCAGCTTACTTTCACTTACAGAAGTACCTCCCAAGTAGCGAGATACCTGAGACTGGTCGGTACCGAAGTAGGAGAGGTGCAGAAAAAAACCACCCAACAAACCAGCCCAAAGATTGTACCGATTCGTGACATCAAAATGTGTGTCTACAATTTTCATTTTCCCCATTTTGCCTGCCAGGTAAGTGGCATCGGTAAAAGATACATTACTAGGCAAGTAGTGTATAAACATAACAAGTGCCACGCCCATACCTCCTAAAATTACGGTCATTTGCAGCATTTGGGTTTTGCTTACCGCCTTTTCGCCACCACTATATATGTAGGCTATAACTACAAGGCCAATTAACAGGCACATAAGGTTAAGGTTAAAACCCAAAATGGTGGAGAGTATAATTGCAGGTGCATAAATAGTTATACCAACGCCTAAACAACGCGAAACAAGAAATAGAAAGGCTACATATTGCCTTGTTTGAATATTGAATCTGCTTTCAAGGTACTCGTATGCTGTATAAACATTCAGTTTATAAAACATGGGAATAAATACGGCCGAAATAACGATCATGGCCAATGGCAAGCCAAAATATATTTGCAAAAAACCCATACCCGATTCGTAAGCTTGCCCCGGAGTTGAAATGAAAGTAATTGCACTAGCCTGCGTTGCCATTATTGATAAGCAAATGGCCCACCATTTCTTTTCACCGCTACTGCGCAGGTAAGCGTCCATATCTTTTTCGCCACGGGTTTTTAATATGCCATAAATGGCAATAAAACCAAGGGTTCCTAATAATACTATCAGGTCGAGAATATGCATTAATTGTACTTAATGGTAATAAGGTAATATACAACGAGCTGAACAACTAACCATGATGCCAATACAATATAATTACGGCGCCAATTTTTTTTTTCAGGGTTATTTTTCACTGCTGCCCAATTCAATAATGTTAACAAAGAGCCTGAATGCACCCGGCACTCCTGCAGGTAATTGACGGAAGAAGGATATGCCGGTATAGGTAAAATGCCCCTTACCATAAGTTGTGGTAAGCAATGAACCATCTACAGGTTTTTCGCCACTGTCGCTCATTTCAAGTATAGGAAGGTATTGGGTAGTATCCCACTTATCCGGGTAATATAGCCCGCGTTCTTGTACCCATCCATCAAAATCAGCATCAGTAATTTTATTGGGTGTGTTTAGTATAGGATTGTCTTTAGCTAAGAATAGAACTTTGGAGTCTTCTTCCGTAGTACGTGTATTAGATGGGTGCAACATATATGGTCCAATTTTATCGGTAACTAAATCAAAATTCTTATTGTATTGAACGATATAATTGCCTCCATTCTTCACGTAATCCATTAGCCTGTCGTTGGTGTATTTTAATTGGGTAACTGTATTATATGCCCTAATACCTGCTATGATGGTGCTGTACTTTGATAGATCTGCTTTCGCCAACTGTTCAGCAGGAATCATTTCTACTTTATACCCTAATTGTTTAAGCATATCAGGCATTTCATCTCCAGCACCATCAATGTAGCCAATCGTTTTATTCGTGGTTATAATGTTTATCCTTTCAACATGTACATTGCTCTTTGGTAATAGTAATTGTTTAGGTATATGGTCGTATGCAATAACCTCAGCCGAGCGGTTATAAGTATGTCCATTCGCCTCAATTTCTATAGTTACATCAGTAGAAGATGTTTTTGAGGAAGGTGTAACACTAAACTTTAATGTTTGTTCGGTTCCGTCGCCTAATAGAGCTACATCTTCATAACCAGGAGTAATTGTCCAGCCGGCCGGCGCATTAAGCTTTATTTTTGCGTTACCCTTTGCAAACGACTTTACAGTTACATCCAGGTCTTTTGGCTGACCATCATTAAACACTAACAATTTTTCCTGCGGGTTAGCAACAGCAGGTGGTACAATTCGCACTAATGAATATTGCTCTCCTTTTACCGGATCGACATCTTTGTAGAATACGGGGATGTCCATTTCAATTCCATCAGTATAGCGCACATGCACTTCAACCTGGGTTGGGTTCTGTGGTAAGCCCCTTAATAATTGATCTTTTACCTCATACATACCTACTTCAGGGTCTTGTTCCAGCCAATATGGCCCGCTAATGTTTACAGAATCTGGTATAAAGCAATTTGTCTGTATGGTTTCATATTTATGTACTTGGTCGGCCGCCTCTGGCTTGTATCTATCTGCATGTGGCTTTGGTGGCGGTGGCACATATCTTTTTAAGGTGCATACTTTTTTGCCGTCAACCATTAAGTACGCATTGCTTAGATAAACTCCGGCATTATCGGTTTGGGTAGCAACATTCAACGTAAGTTTCATACTGTCACCAACAGCAACAAATTCTTTTGCGCTTAAAGCCTCTGTATAGATGCCTGCACACTGAAGAATAATTTCCTGCAGGTCTTTCATTTTTTGAGCTACTATATAGTCGTCTTTATGTTTCCATAGTATGCTATATAAGCCATTTAACCTTGGAAGCGATGCAGCGGGGTTCTCAGGATCGAATTTGCTGATTATATCTTCGATAAGCGGCGGTATTTCGTCTCCGCCTTTTACACGATTCCAGCTATCGTATACATCTGTAAAAATATCACGACCTTCAGGTTTACGACCTTGCATGTAAGTAAAGTATTCAAGGCGATCTTCTCTATCAGGCGATGAACCATTACCCTGACTTTTGTGCATGCTTTCGCTTTCTGCCGCTAGTTCGTTCACCGATTTACCTAATAGGGGAATATAAACGCCAACTTCGTTA
>JABDHI010000001.1:100088-100297 GCA_013285655.1 Bacteroidota bacterium | reverse complement strand
GATTAGTTTATTTTTGCACCGTGGGTCAGCTACTTTGAGTGGTGGTAGTCAAGCTCCCTATCTAATAGGGGGTAATGACCCACATTTTTTCTCTTACTTTCTTAAAAAAAGATTAAACAAATTTTGTAATATTAAATCTTTCCTCCCTTTGGGTGTTTATGTTATTGCAATGACGGAAGAAGTAAAAGATTATTGGGATAATCGCTATA
>JABDHI010000001.1:942-100078 GCA_013285655.1 Bacteroidota bacterium | reverse complement strand
AGGTGCAATATCTATAAGAGTAATATTTGTAAATCCTTGCTTTAATCGCTATAAAGAAGGCCTAACCGGTTGGGACATAAAAGGAGTTTCTCCGCCGTTAAAGGATTATATAGATAAACTTGTGGACAAAGAAATTGCCATTCTTATTCCCGGTTGCGGCAATGCCTATGAAGCCGAGTATCTATTAAAGCAAGGATTTACAAATATTACTCTTATAGATATTGCACCTACGTTGGTTAGCGCGCTCAAACAAAAATTTAAAGGCCAACCAATTAAAATAATTAATGAAGATTTTTTCAAGCATTTTGGTCAATATGATTTGATATTGGAGCAAACTTTTTTCTGTGCCATAGACCCTGTCATGAGAAGTAATTATGTAGAGCAATGTTATTCGCTTTTGAAAGAAGGAGGAAAACTTGCGGGGCTTTTATTTAACAGGAATTTTGAAAAGGAAGGTCCACCGTTTGGCGGTACAAAAATGGAATATGAGGCCCTGTTTGAATCTAGATTTGTTTTCAACCAATTTGATATCTGCACCAATTCTATTGCACCAAGACAGGGTAGTGAGCTGTTTATAGAGTTTGTTAAGAAATAGATATAGTAAGTTAACAGAACTTTCATATTTTTATAGTCTTAAATGGTTGTATGCGTAAAAGGAATTTAATCCTCATATTCAGTATATTATTCTCTACGCTTTTTGTTCCCGCAATTGCTCAGAATGATGATGCTATGGCGGCTGCAGGTTCTGCTGATGCTGATGCCTATTTTACACAAGAAGATTTTGATGATGCCCTTGAAGCATATTTAACACTGCTTGATAAATACCCTGATAACGAAATGTTCAATTATCGCGTGGGGGTTTGTTACCTGTATACCAATATTGATAAAACGAAGGCAATTCCTTATTTAGAAATAGGTGCGCACGCGAAAAAACATAACCCGAACACACTGTATTTATTGGGGCGTGCATATCAGTTTGCTTATAGATTTGACGATGCAATTAAAACATTCACCTATTTCAAGGCCGAAGGGAAAGGCTCAGCAGATAATTTAAAGGATGCGGATGCACAGATACAATATTGTATGAATGCTAAGGAACTTATGAAGTTTCCTGTTAATGTAACATTTGAGAACCTAGGAAAGAACATCAACTCATCTTTTGATGATTATTATCCATTTGTTCCCGCTGATGAATCGTTTATTGTATTTAACAGCAAAAGGGGTGGAGGAAGTAAGAAAAAAGTTTCGGCCAATAATTTTGGTCCTTCTATATATATATCCTATGTCGCTAACGGCCAATATCAGCCCGCTCAAAACATTGGAGCGCCGGTTGATGCCGCAGATAAAAGCTCTGAAGTCGTGGGACTCTCAAAAGAGGGCGATTATATGCTCTTTTATTATTTCGGTAAAAAAGGTTTTGGAGACATATATTATACAACAGATGATGCGGGTAAAAATTTCAGCACGCCTATGATGTTGCCGGAAGTAATTAATCAAAAGAATCAATACCAGATAGCTGCTTCGGTTACGGCCGATGGCAGTACTATGTATTTCGCCAGCGACCGTCCCGGAGGGTTAGGTGGAGTAGATATTTATGTTTCGCGCAAGCTACCTAATGGCAATTGGGGTACCGCGCAAAATGTGGGTCCGGCTATCAATACGTCCAGCAACGAAGATTTTCCGAATATTTCTGGTGATGGTAGAACGCTTTACTTCAGTTCTCAAGGCCACACGGGTATGGGTGGTTACGATATTTTTAAAGCCACATGGAACGATTCTACTAAGCAATGGACTTCGGTGCAAAATATGGGATACCCTATAAATACTCCGGATGATGATATGAACTTCAGAATAACTTCTAATGGTAATTATGGTTATATATCACAGTTCCGTAAAGGTGGATATGGTGGACTAGATGTGTACCGTATCAAGTTTAACGATGCCGAGCAACAGTATTCTGTAGTAAAAGGACTGGTGCGTAGTGCTGATTCTACTGCCAAAATAAAGAACTACGGAGATATAATGATCACTATTAGTGATGCAAAGACAAATGAGTTATATGGAAATTATGTGCCTAACGGAACGACAGGTAGATATGTAATGATATTGCCTCCAGGCAAATATCACGTTAGTGTGCAAGATGAAAGCTTTACAGAATACAAGCAAGACCTGAATATTGAGGATAAAGGTTCATTCAGGACAGAAATAAACCAGGACGTTTTACTTACACACGTTCCTAAATAATAAGAGTTTATTAAGAGGTTGCTTCGCCAAGAATAAGTCGGCGAGGAAGTAGAGCAGGTGAATGCGCTAAAAGAATGGTTGGTTTTTTATTGTCCCTCTGCTTGTTTCGGAGCATGCTGCTTTGTTTGTGTGTCTGTGGTTTCAGGTAAAGTTTTTGCCCAGGCCATAATTTCGAATGGATGCTGATTCCATTAACACGACAAAGGAAGTTTATGTCTACATTATACTGACGCGCAATTTTATAAATACCATCACCTTGTTTAAGTATAATATATTCAGGTGCATTTTCGGCTACCGGTATAGTTGGAGGCACATCATATAATATACCAAAGCCATGCAGGCTTTGTAAAACAGTATCAAACTGGTCTAAATGATCTTGTTGAATAATACTTATAAGGCGAACTGAATAATCTCTTGCTGTTGCATAACCTGCCTTTGATAAGCCATATGCCCAATCACGGTAATCGGTGCGTGGATAATTAAAAAGGAAAGAATACCATGGCCTTGATTTTAAGAACTGAGCATGATCACGATATGAATCATCCGGAGATGGATATTTTCTAAAATGCTCTCCTTTCTCATCATCATCATACGTATAGTAATCACCACTCCAGTCTTCGTGGCATTTTATACCAAAGTGGTTATTGGCATATTTAGCAAGCGGACTGTTACCGTAATCAGATTCTAACATACCTTGAGCCAAAGTAACGCTGGCAGGTATATTATATACCAGCATCTGCTCTATGGCGCAATCTTTATATTTCTGAATATACTCTGCAGGGGTCATGGCAGATAAGCTTGTTACCAGGATAACAGCAGCGCATACAGAAACTATTTTAAAATGAATGAATTTCACCAGATAAATAAAATTAACCAAAGTTACCCATTGTTCTGTCCGGTCTTTATCTAACTCAATTAGGGATTCTTAACATAGCACTGTTGATTTCTAGTATACGTTATATACGTACTTTTGTTCGTTATAAACCCTATTCTTATCTATGTCATATCCTTTTAATGTGCGTGTTTATGGGTTATTAACCGAGAATAACCGTGTACTTGTTTCAGATGAACTGGTTCATGGCCATCGTATTACCAAATTTCCTGGTGGAGGTTTGGAATTTGGTGAAGGCACGTTAGATGCGATAAAAAGAGAGATGATGGAAGAAACAGGTATGCCAATGGAAGTTACAGACCATTTTTATACTACCGATTTTTTTCAACCTTCGGCTTTTAATTCCAAAGCACAGGTTATAAGTATCTATTATCTGATAAAGGCCATAGGAGCCTTTACTCTAAAAACATCGGATAAGCCATTTGACTTTGAAGAAGCTAAAGAAGGCGCGATAAGTTTCAGGTGGTTGCCAATAAATACTTTATCTGCGGAGTCTTTTACTTTTCCTATTGATAAGAAAGTGGCGATGATGCTGAAAAATTGGGAGGAAGGAAAATAAAAAAGTCCCACATTGCTGTGAGACTTTCTTAATAAGGCATTACAGTTCTTAGATAAGCTTGCTTCTGATACCAGTAACAGTAGCTTGAATATTTTGGATGTCCTTCAATGTTAATCCACCATCACTAAGCTTTGTTCCGGCATCAAATAATGGTTGAAGGGTTTCCAGCATTTTAGCACAGTCAGCATTTGATTTGTAATCTTGAAGTGCCTTTTGCAGATAGCTAAATGCGTTCAAATGGTCCCAAACTCTATTATAAAGGTCACCGTTCTTAGCATTTTTCTCATCCTTAATAAGATTAGTAGCTATATAAAGGCCTTCAACCCATCCGCCCGAAAATATAAGGGTGCTGGTAGAAGCGCGCTTGTTAGAATAGAGTTCCTTTTGCGCCCTGTCGAATGCAGTTTGAATTACTATATCAATAGAGTCTTTATTAGTAGTCGCACTTTTAAACTGGTCCATAAGCTTTTGGTCATAAGCAGAAGTAATTCCAAGAGCGGCTGCTAATTTTGCAACTTGTGCCATGTAAGCTGTAGCATCTTGCATTTGGTTATAGCTCGCTAAGTAACCCAGGTCAGCGCCATATATGCCCATATTTACAGCTTGTTGGTATGTTCCGCTGTAGCTGCTACCTTTATCAGCAGGGTTAAGAATTGACTTATTTAACTGAACGCCTTCTTTCGATAATTCTTTCGATATAGCAGAAGGGGCTGGTATCTTGGTTATTAGCAAATCTAGGTTGGTAACAGTGGTAGACTTAGCACTATCTTTAATCACTTCTTCAGCGGGCATAGCCGGTCCATCGTTGCTTTTGCATCCTGTTAATAGAGAAATGGTTGTTAAAGAAAGAACACTAACAAATAAGTAAGACTTTTTCATGTGAGTATGCGATAAATTTGATTTAGCCAAAAGTAGCAGAATTTGTTTTAGTTTCACGTTAAGCTAATAAAAAATTTCATTTCAATTTTTCCGCAAAGCGATAAAATATTTTTTTATCATTGCAGCCCCAATTTTGGTTTTTCTGAGAAATTAGATTATCTTTGAAAAGCTTGATTTTATAGGGAAGTTGGAGATAGTAACGACGAATTAAAGTGTATATATATAATTTTTCTAGAAAAACAATAGCATAAAAAATTTTTTATTTGAAATCATTTTCTTTTTTTTGCCAACATAATGTTGTCGATAAAAAAATTACAAAGAAATACTCAGTTATAACAATCATACTTCTGATACACTAATGGAAAAAACGCACTCTAAAGTTTGGGAACAATGTCTTACGATCATTAAAGATAACGTGACCCCACAAAGCTTTAAGACGTGGTTTGAGCCTATTAAGCCTATTAAGTTAAAAGATAATGTACTGACCATTCAAGTGCCCAGTCAATTCGTTTACGAATATCTTGAAGAACACTACATAACGTTACTTAAGAAAGCAATTAAAAGAGAATTAGGCTCTGACTCTCGCTTAGAATATAGCATTGTGATGGAAAATACCCGCAATGCAAAACCGTATACTGTAAAGATTCCGGGGACCAATAAGCAAGCAGCAAAAGGACAACCTGTCAATATCCCGATTGATATTAACAAGAACCCTATACGTAACCCATTCATTATACCCGGGCTAAAGAAAGTTGATGTTGCTCCTCAGCTAAACCCAAATTATTCTTTCGAGAATTTTATTGAAGGCGATTGCAACAGGCTTGCACGTTCTGCAGGTTTTGCAGTAGCTCAAAAGCCAGGTGGAACTTCATTCAATCCGTTGTTTATATATGGCGGTGTAGGTTTGGGTAAAACCCACCTTGCACATGCTATCGGGTTGGAGATAAAGAACAACTTCCCTAACAAGACCGTTCTTTATTTATCATCAGAAAAATTTACTACACAGTTTATTGATGCTACTAAGAACAATACACAGAATGACTTTATCAACTTCTATCAAATGATAGACGTATTGATAGTAGATGATGTGCAGTTCTTAGCTAAGAAGGAAAAGACTCAAGATGTGTTCTTCCATATATTTAACCACTTGCACCAAAACAGCAAGCAATTAGTATTCACCTGCGACAAGCCTCCAGTGGAAATAGAAGGAATGGAACAACGTTTATTATCTCGCTTTAAGTGGGGCCTTGCAGCAGACTTGCAAATACCGGGCCTTGAAACCCGTATTGCAATATTGCAACGTAAAATTTACACCGAAGGTCTTGATATTTCGAGTGACGTAGTAGAATACCTAGCATATAGTATTAACAGCAACGTTCGCGAACTGGAAGGTGCTTTGATATCATTAGTTGCGCAGTCTTCACTCAACAAGAAGGCCATTACACTTGAGCTTGCCAAGCAAATGATTGACAAATTTGTGAAGAACACAGCACGTGAAGTATCTATTGACTATATACAGAAAGTTGTATGTGACTACTTTGGCCTGCCAATTGAAATGATCAAGTCAAAGACGCGTAAGAGGGAAGTTGTTCAGGCGCGCCAGATAACAATGTACTTTGCTAAGAGCTTTACAAAATCATCACTCGCCAGCATTGGCTTACAGTGCGGTGGTAAAGATCACGCAACCGTATTGCATGCTTGCAAAACGGTTAACAACTTAATTGATACCGATAAGCGATTTAAAGGATATATCCTGGAGTTAGAAAAGAAGATCACTCTTTCAAACTACCAATAGAAAGCATTATATCTACAGATAAAAAGAGAGGCTTTATGCCTCTCTTTTTATTTAATACCTTTGTGTTTATTGATTGATATTATGACTAAAAAGATATTGATGGTTTGTCACGGAAACATTTGCCGATCACCTCTGGCCAAATTCCTGATGATAAAGAAACTGGAAGAGAAAAAAATTTCTGGCTATGAAGTTGATTCTGCAGGAACATCAGGTTACCATGCAGGCGAAGCACCAGATGCCCGTACCATTGCCAATGCTTTGACGCATGGTGTAGATGTTTCATCGAACAGGGCCAGGCAGTTTAAAAGCACTGATTTTAAAACTTTCGACCGTATATACGTAATGGACAGCGCTAATTATGCGGATATAATGTTGTTGGCCGAGACAGAGGAAGACAAGAATAAAGTTAGGTTGTTTTTAGACGCAGCTCATCCGGGTTCAAACGATTCAGTGCCTGACCCATGGTATGGCGATGAAAAAGGATTTGACAAGGTGTATCATATAATAGATAAGGCTGCCGGAATTATTGCCGATAAAATTAAGAAAGGCGAAATGCCTTAGTGGAATGAGTAGTACTGAAAAAGGCACACTCTATTTAATACCTAGTCTTCTGGGAGATTCTGCTATAGAGCGATCATTCCCGATTGTGAATAAAGAAATCATTCAGTCGTTGGATGAATTTATTGTAGAAGATTTACGCAGCGCCCGAAGATTCCTGGTCAAGATGGGCAGCAAACCTATCGATTCACTTACTTTTCATTTACTGAATGAACATACTGACCACAGTACGATTAAGCCGTATATAGATGGATTGCTGAAAGGCAAGAATGTGGGACTATTATCAGATGCAGGTTGCCCGGGTATTGCAGACCCCGGTGCTGAAGTGGTGCGATTGGCACATAAGCACCAAATAAAAGTTGTGCCATTAATCGGGCCTTCGTCAATACTACTTGGTTTAATTTCTTCAGGGTTGAACGGACAGGGTTTTGCATTTCATGGGTATTTACCAAAGCGCCAACCCGAAAGGGGAGTTAAAATAAAACAATTGGAATCTGCTGCATATAGGGATAACAGCACTCAGATATTTATTGAAACACCTTACCGCAACGATGCCATGCTACAGGATATATTGAGTGCTTGTAGGCCTGACACTATGCTCTGTGTAGCAAGTGACATTACTCTGCCGACTGAATTTATTTATACCACAAGTATAAAAGAGTGGAAGAATATGAAGCGTAGCTTCAATGACCACCCCGCCGTATTCCTGATTGGAAAATAATTAGGACTCTAAAACTTTAACTAAGCTTTCAGTTTTAATTGTGGTGGCGCATTTAAAATGCCCTTGTGGACAAACTTTATGCCCGTGTAAGCCACATGGGCGGCATGTTAGCTTCTCTTCAGTTTCTACTATAAATGACTTTTGTGAAAGCGGCCCGAAGCCAAATGAAGGAACGGTAGAGCAATAGACTGCAGTCACTGGTGCGTTCATGGCGGAGGCAATGTGCATGGGAGCGGAGTCGTTTACATAATTCATAACAGCACCTTGCATTAACGCTGCCGATTGCAGAAATGATAGTTTACCTGAAAGATTAGTTACTTGTTTACCATTAGTAGCCTCTATAATTTGTTGGCAGAGAGTATTATCACTAGCTGCACCTAATAAATAGACCTGATATTTGTTGTTCAACGCATTAATAAATTCGATCCACTTTGTTGCGGGAAACTGCTTAGTGAACCAAATAGACGAGGGGGCAATACATATATACGGACTAGCTTTGTATTGAGCCATTGATTCATAATCAATGGGGCTTGGGTAAAGCTTTGGTTGAGTTTTCTTGTCATCAGTAAATGAAGCAATCAGTTCCAGGTTACGGTCAACTTCATGCTTGCCATTGCCAATAACATGCTTTACTTTAGTAGTATAAGCAAATGAAAATGGGTTTTTATCGAAGCCTATTTTTTCTTTCGCGCCAGATAACATGGTTATAAAGCCAGAACTGCCAAAGCGGTGGAGGTTAATAACCTTATCGTAATTCTGTTCACGTATCTCTGAAATGATAGCAGATAGAGTTGGTACCTTAGGGGCTTTTTTATCGAACACCAGAACCTTATGCAGGAAAGGATGTCCGGTAAATAATGTTTCAGTGCCCTTGCGCACTAATATATCGAGTTGTGCATCTGGAAAATATTGGTGCAACTTTTCTAACACCGGTGTTGCCAGTATTACATCACCAATAAATGCCGTTTGAATAATAAGTATCTTCAAGGGTTACCGATTTATTGCAGCAATAATAACGATAATAGCCGAAAGGTATTGCTTTTAAAAATGGCTGATTTGGTAAGTAATGCCAATATTACCTAAGTAACTTGGCATACCGGAATAGTCGCCTTCAATATAAATAGCTACCTGGTCGCTTAAAAAATAACGGACGCCAATAAAGCCGCCTAATAAAATGCCCGCAAAGGTATCGTGTGTTACAAAGGTGCCGGTGCTATCTGAGCTTATGGTATGAGATTCGGAAGTAAGTGTCGCTCCTAACAATAGCCCTGCATACGGATCAAACTTATTACCTGCACTTAAATGGTAAACTAACCTGGCACCAACTCCAAAATAAGTTCCTGAAACTTTGTCAGTAACTGTGCCTGATGAAACGATAGTGTTATTTGGGTCGGCGACAATATACGGTATATTGTTGCCGGTATACATTGCGCTGGTATAATCGAGTGATACGCCTAAACCAAAATGCCTGCTAAACTTTCCTTCGTAACTTGCAGTAATGCTTGGTGCAGCCGTTCCTGTATAGCCTTTCAATAAATTGTATGAGATACCCGGTGCACCAAGGCCACCACCATAACCAACCCCCAAGCCAAGAAGATCAGCCCCATCTGCTGATGCCTGACCGAATGAACTAGATGATAAACCAATAAATAATAGTGCCAGTAAAGGGCTTAGTAGTTTCTTATAAAATATATGCACTGTAGTGTAAATGTTTAATTACCAGAGCAAAACTAATTCTTTTAGTTTAATAAATGAAAAAGCCCCGCCCCGAATAGTCGGGGCGGGGCTTTTTTATTAGAATAAGGATGGATTACATCATGTCACCCATTCCGCCGCCCATTGGAGGCATTCCTCCGCCGGCAGACTTTTCTTCTTTTTGTTCTGCTAATACGCATTCGGTAGTTAATACCATACCTGCAATTGAAGCTGCGTTCTCTAAAGCTACGCGGCTAACCTTGGTAGGATCGATAACACCTGCTGCTAAAAGGTTTTCGTATTTCTCGGTCCTAGCATTGAAACCAAAATCGCCTTTACCTTCTTTTACTTTTTGAATTACCACTGAACCATCAATGGTGCCAGAGTTGGCTACAATTTGACGGAGAGGTTCTTCTAAAGCACGACGGATGATAGCGATACCTGTGTTTTCGTCTTCGTTTTCGCCTTTCAACTTATCTAAAGTTTCAATAGCGCGAACGTAAGCAACACCACCGCCCGGTACTATACCTTCGGCAACAGCTGCACGGGTAGCGTGTAATGCATCGTCAACACGGTCTTTCTTTTCTTTCATTTCTACCTCGGTAGCTGCACCAACGTATAACACTGCAACACCACCTGCTAACTTAGCAAGGCGTTCTTGTAGTTTTTCCTTATCGTAGTCAGATGTTGTGTTCTCTATCTGAGCTTTAATTTGGTTAACACGTGCGGTAATATCAGCTTTTTTGCCTGAGCCATTTACAATGGTTGTATTGTCCTTGTCAATGGTAATCTTTTCTGCACGGCCTAAGTAAGAAAGGTCAGAGTTTTCAAGTTTGTATCCACCATCTTCTGAAATGAATACACCGTTTGTTAACACTGCAATGTCTTCTAACATAGCCTTCCTTCTATCGCCAAAGCCAGGAGCCTTAACAGCTGCAACTTTTAACGAACCCCTCATTTTGTTTACTACTAAGGTAGCAAGCGCTTCGCCGTCGATATCTTCAGCAATGATGAGGAGAGGATGACCTGTTTGAACGGTCTTTTCAAGTATAGGAAGAAGTTCTTTCATTGAAGAAAGTTTCTTTTCGTAGATAAGGATGTAAGGGTTTTCTAATACCACTTCCATCTTTTCGGTGTTGGTTACAAAGTAAGGAGAAAGGTAACCTCTGTCGAATTGCATACCTTCCACAACTTCTACAGTTGTGTCGGTTCCACGCGCTTCTTCAACGGTAATAACACCTTCTTTCTTAACCTTTGCCATAGCTTCAGCAATAAGCTTACCAATAGTACTGTCGTTGTTAGCCGATATGGTAGCAACTTGTTCTATTTGCTTATTGTTTTCGCTTACTTTTTGCGATTGGCTTTGAAGGCTCTTAACTACAGCAATAACTGCCTTGTCAATACCTCTTTTCAAATCCATCGGGTTAGCACCAGCAGTTACGTTCTTTAAACCTATGTTGATGATAGATTGAGCAAGAACAGTAGCAGTAGTAGTACCATCACCAGCCATATCAGCGGTTTTAGAAGCTACTTCCTTAAGCATTTGTGCACCCATGTTTTGTACAGGGTCTGCTAATTCTATTTCCTTAGCAACGGTTACACCATCTTTAGTAATAGAAGGAGCTCCGAATTTTTTGTCGATAATAACATTACGACCTTTTGGGCCCAATGTTACTTTTACTGCATTAGCCAATGCGTCTACGCCTTTCTTAATTGCGTCGCGGGCTGCACTGTCAAAAATTATGTCTTTAGCCATTTTGTTTGTTTTTGTTTTGTGTTTATTATTTTATTGCTTCCGGCAATTACGCTTCAAAATTTCCTAAAACGTCATCGGCACGCATAATGAGGTATTCTTTACCATCAATATTTATCTCGGTGCCTGAATATTTTCCATAAAGAACCTTGTCGCCAACTTTAAGGGTAACAGGCTCATCTTTCTTTTTGCCAGGGCCAACGGCAACAACAACGCCTTTCTGAGGTTTTTCTTTAGCGGTGTCAGGTATAATAATACCACCCGTAGTTTTGCTTTCTGCTTCAGCAGCCTCAACCAGTACGCGGTCGCCCTGCGGTACGAAGTTTACTTTTTTTGCCATAGTTTTAGAATTTATATTGGTTAATGTAAAAATTGATTCAATGCTTAAGTACTTTCAATTTACGTGCCATTTGCCTTTTAATGCATTATTGTCAGTTGTGCCCTGCCAAACTGACAAAATGGCGATAACATGCTGATATTATTCATGTTAAGTTCCATTGTTAGTGTCATACCTCGGCCTGTTTTGTTATTTTTTTGTAAAGAACGGTAATTCCACCACTTTAATATTTTTTTTAACTTTTTTTAACTGCTCATTTCAAGATAAAAAACGGCTTTTATAAGACGAAGTATTGAACCTGTAAGCTATTAATATAAACCGTTTTAGCGTTAACAATCAGTTCATATTTCGGGTTGAATTTTTTTTTATCTTAGTACAAATATTAAAGAATCCATTTATGAAGACAGGAAATTTTACTAAAGCGTTGATCCCAACATCGGCCACACATCCTGGTGCATTATTACGCGACGAAATTGAGTACCGCGGAATAACTCCACATGAACTTGCTCTGTGGATGGATTTAGATATACACGAAGTAGGTGTAGTTCTTGATGGAGAAAAAAGTATAAGCCCTGAGTTTGCCATGAAGATTGAAAAAACATTAGGTGTTGATGCATACTACTGGTTGCGTATGCAAGCTAAGTATGATATTGACAACCTTAGAATAGCAGAATTTAAAAAGCACCCTGAACGTTTGAACGACACTTTGTCGGGATCGGTAGCGGTGGCAACAGAACCTAAAAGCGCATATGCCAGCCTGGGCAAAAAGAGCCAGGCACTGGAATAGAGGTTTTTAATTATTAAGGTATAAAGAGTCCCGCCATTTGAGCGGGATTTTTTATTGCCCCTCTCTCCCCAAACTTATTGGGTATGCAAGCAGTAAATAAAGAACGTGAATGGAATGCCTTTCCCATTTGGGAAAGGAAAGGTAAGGGCAGCTTTTTGCTAGAACGAGAAGTTAACATTATACCCATTCGGGCTAAAGCGTGGGTTTACAATGTTATTGTATATAGAACCAAAGCTGTACTTAATACCTACAAAGGCAGAATACTGGTAGGGAGTAGGCAGGGCCTTGGTACTTAGCAGTATCTCAGCTTCACTGGCACCTGCCGCCGGTAAAAATATTTCGTTGTTAACTAAGGAAGCATAACCACCAAAGGCCAGGGTAAACCCTTCGAACAAGTTTAAGCTAAAGCCTGCTGAGAAGGTGAGATTATTTTTACGAAAATCATAGAAATAATTTGACCCATCGAGCGATAAAAAGAGCGAACCCCATGGTTCTTTATAATTGATAGATGCCAATAATTCCTGCCCTAAATAAAATGTATGGAGCTTGCCATAAATAGTGCTGTCTTCGTAAGCAGTGTTCTCGGCAGATAGGTAATAGAGCAGGCGAAATACTTTATGTGTTGCCTGGCTGTATGGAAATATAGAATACTCAATGCCGGGTTCTATTTTCTCTTGCAGGTTAATGTTATTAAATGTGCTACTGGTTACAAGGCCATTAATGCCCCACGAAAAATGTTCGTTAATACTTTTTACATAAAGGCCGTTAAAAGTTGTTGAGCGCGATACACTTTTAATAGTAGAATCGGTAGTGATGGTGTAGTAGCCATAATTATAGCCAATGTTAAGGCCCGCACTTACTTTCCAATCGGCGGTAACTTTGGTGGCTTGCAGTACGCCATTAATGTTGGCTGTTCCGGTAAGCTGTTGGCCGTTAAAGTTGCCAAAGCCGCCACAGGTAAATACCCATCCTCTCCATTTATCTTTTATTTGTAACGGTTCAAATTTTTTAGTGGTATCAATAGGGCACGATATGCACATTTTGCTGGCATAGGCCGTTTTGGCTATGTAGCGTATAAGGCCAAGCTTAATGGTTTGTACCACGCCTTTACGCGTAAGGTCATCTGTTGCAAATGATGTAACGTCATATCTCAATGTATCGTTCTGCCCATGGAATTCTTTTCGCCCTACAAATACAAAAGTATATTCGGTACCACGGCTGCCTGTTTGCAATGTAGATACTACAATATCTACCTGTGCTTCCATGCGGTCGCGTACATAGTCAATATAAGTAAGCTCGGTCCGCAGGTAGTCCATATCGCAATAGCTGCAATCTAAAAACACTTTCAGGGCAAAGTTGTTGTGCGTGCTATCGGCTTTGGGTGCTTGGTTTTGCCCCCTGGCAGATAATGAGAGGAGCAATGGAATGAATAATATCCACGCAAAGAGTAATTTACTTAGGCGCATAATATGGAGGTATTAGGGATAAGTTGGGCTATTTGTGGTAGAACGATTACAAGTGCAGTTTTGTTACAAGGCAAAGATACCTTAGTTGGTTAATGCTCAACCCTATTCACCAAGAACGAAATACATGGAATGGGTATTTTAGTATTGTTTAACATTTAATGCGAAGATGAGGTAAAGGTTGCTGAGATTCCTCTCCGCCAACTGGCGGATCGGAATGACAGGCGGCTGTATAATATCGGGTGCGGGCGAAGCCCGCACCCTCTCCCTATTCCAGACTTCAAGATTCAATGTCATTCGGAATGAAGCGAAGCGGAATGAGGAATCTCGTCTTTTTATTAGCTTTGCTTTATGTACGACTTACCATACTACAAGGAGGAAGACAAACAGGTTATTATTGATTTTATTCATCAGCATCCATTTGCTTTTTTAAGTGGCTGCGGTGAGGATAATAAACCTGTGGCTACGCAATTGCCAGTATTTATTGAAGAGCGAAAGGGAGTGTATTACCTTACAGGGCACATTATGCGTAACACCGACCACCACAAAGCATTTGCAAAGAACCCCGATGTGTTGGTCTTGTTTACCGGGCCGCATGTTTATGTAAGCGGTACCTGGTATAGCAACCCATCACAAGCATCTACATGGAACTATATGAGCGTGCATGCCAAAGGCAAACTGAAATTTCTGGATGAAGCCGGGCTTATTGAGGTACTGAAAAAACTCAGCTTGCATTTTGAAAAGGACAACAGCAGTTCTACCACTATATTCGATAAGCTGACAGAACAATATAAGGCGCCGCTTATGAAAGCCATTGTAGCTTTTGAAGTGCAGGTTGAACGCCTGGATCATGTTTTTAAGCTCAGCCAAAACCGTGACGAAGCCAGCTACCACAATATTATTAAAAAGCTGAGCGAACAGGGTGGCGATGGCAAAGCTATTGCAGATATAATGCAAGAGCGCATTACTAAGGTATTTCCTAAGAAATAGGGGGCTTGCAGGGTTAACACAAGTTAACACTTTTAAGGGTGTAAACCTTGTTAAGGTATTGATAATTAACATATTGTGATTTTTGGGGCTGAAAAGTGTTAACCCATTAAATAGAAAGCAGATTACGCTGATCTAATATGATTCGCGCTGATTTTTAGTTTTTGTCATGCTGAGGAACGAAGCATTTCCTCCATTTATTTCGGGTTTACACTTTTAACACCCTGTAACACCTTAAGTAATTGATTATCAAAATAAGGCCTCAGAAAAAAATATTTGTTTTGTAACATTACTATCAAAATGGCTGCAAGTAATGAAGGATTTAAGTGAAAGATGGTGGTCATGGCGAGGTAATATTATGGGTTATTTTGAAGACCCAGGTAATGACATTTACCCTGCGCGGAAAAGATTTTACAATGATTTAGTCCATAAGGTTTCGGACATAAATCAAACGCTGACTCAAATGGTTAAGGAGCTTAACGAAGAAGATAGTAATATTTAGATCAACTCTACCAATTGGCTTATTTAATAAACGCCTCAATTTTGTCTATAAGCTTCTGCTTGAAATCAGCTGCATCTCTCCAAACAATTTGTTGGTAAGCTCTAATGTCAAAATGTAAATTTGCTAAGTCAGACTCCTTGCAAGTATATATTACCTTTTGACCTCTGCCAAGCGCGAAACCAGCTTCAAAGTATACACCATTTCTATTACTAGTAAAATCGGCAATAGTAAAACGCGCTTTTTTAATCGATGCAATTATACTATCATTTATAGTTGTATCACTTGAAATATGTTCTCTGTCAATTCTAATGGGTTTAAACCTGGTAGCTTCAACCGCAGGTTTAATCGCATTGTCATAAATTTGATTCATATCAGAATCGAAAGCCATTGCAACAAAACAATTGCTTGAATAATCTCCTTCGTTGAGCTTCAGAATATATTCAATACCTTTAGCAGTTAGTGAAAAGCTTGAAATAGTATCATATTCACCATTATTTACAAAATACTTTATATTGGCTAGGTTTTCTTCTTTTAATAACTGCGCATAGAATAATAATTCTTTCTTGTTTTTTAGAAATAGAGATAGCCAAAATGCTTCGTGGGAAACTTCCTTAATGTTAAGGTTTATTACCTCCCCATCATAATTAAGTCGTTTATAAAGAGAGTTGAGCAGTTTGTCTTTTTTGTCTTTGGGAGTGCTTGGAATAGTTGACTTGTTAGATTCAATTAAGGCATCTAGAACTTCTACAGTAGTGAATCTTTCTTGATGCCATATCTCATTAAGAAGTAACCCCTTTAAAATTCTTTTTCTTTCTTGAGGATAATCTGATATTTTAAATACATCATCTGTCGCAATAATTATAGTTCTCTGAACTCCGCTAATTGTAATAAGATAGCCATATGTAGAGGGAGGCTCTGATATGTTTAAATCGAAAGGCCAATTAGTGATTAGGCAGTTCTGAGTATCTGGCATGTCATCATATTTATTAAAAAGCCCCGCATTTCTGCGAGGCTTTTTGTTTTGTATTAGAAGGTTTTACTTCTTATCGTCTTTTACTTCTTCAAAGTCCACATCCTTCACTTCATCTTTCTTATCTCCTGCACCTGGGGCACCTTCAGCAGTTGCACCGTTAGGCGCGCTGCCTGTGTTAGCATCTTGCGCAGCTTTATACATTTCTTCGCTTGCAGCTTGCCATACAGTGTTTAAGGCTTCGGTAGCAGTCTTTATCTTATCAAGGTTCTTCTCTTTATGTGCATCTTTCAAATCGCTAAGCGCTTTTAAAATTGGCTCTTTCTTATCTTTCGATATTTTATCGCCATAGTCTTTTAATTGCTTTTCGCTTTGGAAGATCAAACCGTCAGCAGCATTCAGCAAATCAATTTCTTCTTTTGCTTTCTTGTCGCTTTCAGCATTAGCTGTAGCTTCTTCTTTCATACGCTTAATTTCAGCGTCGGTTAAGCCAGAGCTTGCTTCAATACGTATGTGCTGTGTTTTGCCGGTTGCTTTATCCTTAGCCGATACATTTAATATACCGTTCGCATCAATATCAAAGGTTACTTCAATTTGCGGTACGCCCCTTGGTGAAGGTGGTATACTGTCAAGTATAAAGCGGCCCAGTGTGCGGTTATCTTTTGCCATAGGGCGTTCGCCTTGCACAATGTGTATCTCTACCGAAGGTTGGTTATCAGCAGCTGTGCTAAAGGTTTCCGATTTACGGCTAGGTATGGTAGTGTTCGATTCAATAAGCTTGGTGCTTACACCGCCTAATGTTTCAATACCAAGTGAAAGCGGAGTTACGTCTAACAACAGTACGTCTTTAATTTCGCCTGTTAATACAGCGCCTTGTACTGCTGCACCTACTGCTACTGCTTCATCGGGGTTAACACCCTTAGATGGAGCTTTGCCAAAGTATTTTTCAACTAAAGCTTGTATGGCAGGTATACGTGTAGAACCACCTACTAAAATAACTTCATCAATATCAGATACCTTAATACCTGAATCGCTCACTGCTTTTTCGCAAGGAGGTAAACAAGCTTGTATCAGCTTATCGCAAAGTTGTTCGAATTTAGCACGGCTCAAAGTTTTAACTAAGTGCTTAGGCATACCATCAACCGGCATAATATAAGGCAGGTTAATTTCGGTAGATGTAGAACCCGAAAGTTCGATCTTAGCCTTTTCAGCAGCTTCTTTTAAACGTTGCAAAGCCATTGGGTCCTTACGCAGGTCAAGGCCTTCGTCTTTCTTAAATTCGTCAGCTAACCAGTCTACAATAACCTGGTCAAAATCATCACCACCTAAGTGGGTATTACCGTTGGTCGATTTTACTTCAAATACGCCTTCGCCTAATTCAAGTATCGATATATCAAATGTACCACCACCTAAGTCGAACACAGCAATCTTCATGTTCTTATGCTTCTTATCTAAGCCATAAGCCAATGCAGCTGCAGTAGGTTCGTTAATAATACGGCGTATTTTTAAGCCTGCAATTTCGCCTGCTTCTTTAGTAGCCTGGCGTTGTGCATCGTTAAAATACGCAGGTACGGTTACAACGGCTTCGGTTACCTCATGGCCCAGGTAATCTTCAGCAGTCTTCTTCATCTTTTGAAGAATCATAGCCGAAATTTCCTGTGGGGTAAACTTACGGTCGTCGATCTGTACACGTGGGGTGTTGTTTTCGTTTACAACGGTATATGGCACCCTCTTTAGTTCATCCTGAACCTCAGCAAAGGTGTGGCCCATAAAACGTTTAATTGAATAAACGGTCTTTTTAGCGTTGGTTATAGCCTGACGCTTAGCAGCATCGCCCACCTTACGTTCGCCGTTTTCTACAAAAGCTACTATTGATGGGGTTGTGCGCCTGCCCTCGCTGTTGGCTATTACGGTAGGCTCACTGCCTTCCATTACCGCCACGCAAGAGTTCGTGGTTCCTAAGTCGATTCCAATTATTTTACTCATAATTATTAGTTTTTAAAGTTTGTCATTTTAAGTTCGTAAAGTTTCTCAAGTTTTTAAAGTTCTTAAAGTCCATTTGACTTTTTGCTTTCAACTTTATGAACTTTACAAACTTTATCACTTTCTACTGGTTTATATATCAAATGCCGTGCCAGTACCCCATAATGCAAATATGGCAGATGTATGACAGGTGGGTGGCAGACTGGAGGGAATGATGAATAACGAATATTGAATGCCGAATGTCGAAATAACTACTATATCCCCCGCTGGAGGGGGCAAGAGGAGGATTGTTCCCGTTTGCGTCAACTGCGGGCCACCTCACCCCAAGCCCTCTCCTTATGCAAGGAGAGGGAAGGAATATTTTTCGTATATTTGAGTAGAATGAAGCGTCTATATATAATAGGTATATTGTCAGTTGGCCTTTTGGGCTTATTTGGCTGTGTAAAAAAGCCAAATTATCCGCCTTACCCCGTTATTACATACCAGAGTATGGTAGTAAATAGTGATGGCTCTGCAACACTTAAAATAAATTTTACTGACGGTAATGGCGATATTGGTTACCCATCGAGTGATGTTAACCCGCCTTACGATTTTTTTATTGAGGTACAGCAACAGGATGTGTCTTCAGGCAATTATTTTACCTATACTGAACCGGGAGTTATAAATAATCCCGGCACCGGAGATACTACCATAATACCTTATAATATTCCTGACATTACCCCAGCAGGCAATTACAAAGCATTAAGTGGACAGATACAAATAGCACTTAGTAGTGGCGGTTGGTATTTTGTAAATAATGTGAACGAAAAATTGGTTGTTTGGATTACCAACCGCGCCGGCGTTGCCAGTAACCGCATTATTACGCCTGCTGTAGTTACTCCTTAAAAAAATCCTTTAGACAAAAATTATTTGGGCGTTACCCTCGTGCCTCGGATCGGGGTGTCCGCTACAAGTCCTCGCTGCGCTGTGGGCTTTTCGCTACTATCCCTAACGCAAACAACTTGTTGCTTACTATATCCCCCGCTGGAGGGGGCAGGGGGAGATTGTTCTCGTGGACCCCAAACCCCTAAAGGGGCTTTAGAACCTATCTTGTATTTTAGCCCCTTTAGGGGTTTGGGTAAATGTGAACTATAAGCTCTATAACTAACGCAAACTACCTTTGCATAATAGTAACGGCACGTGAGGTGAAAAGTGACGATTATAGGACTTGACACATAGATGCAAAGGATTGTGCCAAATCACACACCCCAATTTGTTTATGTTTAAGCGGTTTAAAATCCTAATTTTGGTTCATGAGGAACCTATTCCTATTAATTATGGCTATAGCGGGATTTAGTGCACAGGGGCAGAGTGATTTGCTGGAGATAAAGAGTTTTGGGAATAACCCCGGTAACCTTAAAATGTTTTTGCACGAGCCACCATTGGCTAAGCAAAAAAAAGGGCTCCCATTGGTGGTAGCACTACATGGCTGCACACAAAATGCCAAAGTAATAGCACAAGAATCGGGTTGGAATGACCTGGCAGATACCTATGGCTTTTATGTTTTATACCCCCAACAACGCACCATGAATAACCCTTCGGGTTGTTTTAACTGGTTTCAGGATGAAGATGCTACTAAAGATAAAGGCGAAGTGGCATCGGTATGGGAGATGATAGACTTTGCCAAGGATAGTCTTGATATAGATACTACCCGCATATTTGTTTACGGATTATCGGCAGGGGCAGCATTAAGTGTAGCCCTAATGGCCGATTACCCAAGCCTTTTTAATATGGGTGCAATATTGGCAGGCGGGCCTTTTATGCCGGGCAAAAACCCGTTTCAGGCTATGTCGGCAATGGAGAACCCTAAGGATTTAAGCCCGCAGGAACTGACAGGCTATGTGGTAACACAAAACCCTACTTATAAAGGCAATTACCCGCGTATGATTATTATGCAAGGTACTGAGGATAAAGTGGTGAACGAAAAGAATGCATACTTGCTTATTAAACAATGGGCGCCCTTACTGGCAGCCGATAGTGCCCCAACACACATCGTAAACCAATTCGATAACAAAACCGATATTACCCGCAAAGCATATTGCAACAAAGCAGGTAAAGAACAAATAATATTTTATGAAGTAGCTAATCTTGGTCATGCCTTAATGGTTGCCCCGAGTGATACTACCATAACCGGTGGTGGGCGCACAGGTATGTTCTCAATCGACAAAGGTTTCTTTAGTACTTATTGGATTGCTAAGGATATGGGGTTATTAAGCCCCCCTTCGTCCCCCCATTAGGGGGAAATGAGGAGTTGCATCTTCATAAAAACTTCATGGGCGTGAGTGAAATTTGTATCAAAATCACTGCCATGAAAACAACACTCACATTTATCCTTCTAACTGGTCTCAGTATTTTGGCTTTTTGCCAAACTAAGACTAATGCAACAAACACAGTTAAAACAAAACCAGCCAGTACAACTGTAAAAACTACAACTGCCAGCAAGCACACTAAACCTGCAAAGGTTGACAAGACCAAGAAGGATACCCGGAGCTGTAATTTGGAGAAGCAGTATATGCCTCATCAAGATGAGATGGTGTATGCCCGCCCTAAGTGTTCATACGAATCTCAGGATAGTGGTACGGGCAGATGCCCTAAAGATAGTTGCAGGTTAAAATACCAACAGAAGTCGATATTCTAATTATTGCTTATGCTCACCCTTTAATACTTTAAACTTTTCAGGATAGTCAGCGTATTGGAAGTTGGATGAAATGATGAGCTTAATAAGATTAAGGTCGCTATACTTGTCTGTTGGGTAGGTCCAGTTTTCGTAATCCAACATGGTCCAGCCAAAGTTTATGGGCCTGGCAGAAATGTCACGTGATCCAAAATAGTTGAGCACACTATCTTGTATATATACTTTATATAAAAGCATAAAGCCACGCCTTGCAGTAGTGTAATTTAAAACTACTTCTCCATCGCCTTTCTTTTTAACGGGTATGGTTTGTTCTACCAAAGCAAGTTTTGCCTGCGCTTCATGGTGGCCCAGTTTTTTATACTGGTCTTGTATGTAAATAGGGTAAGCTCTTATCTTTCTGAAAACGGCTGACTGTTCACCTTCTTGTGGGTGAATTAGGTGCGTTTCGATAGGTGGCATGAGGTCGGCCGTGTTATTTGGGAATTCAACAGGTATACCAAATTCGCGGGTATCATCTATCCGGCTAACCAAGTATATTTTACCACGCAAGCTACCAAGTGAGGGAAGGTCGGCATCGCCTGTGTTATAAATAGGATAGTTAGTAGATGCGGAAAATAAAAGAGAATCTAATGCCTCATACATTCCTTCTTTATCTTTCCCATTCCAGTCATCTATCTTCAACATCATTATAATAAACTCACTCGGGTTATTCTTTAAAAAAGCACTGCACTCATCTAAAACCGATTTCAGTGACTGATATTCGTTAAAGTGTAATGAGCCACCAAAAAATTTTCCGTGGCAGGTAGCAAAGCTGTAATTAGGATTATGGCCTTTCACTTTTATCCGTATGTCAAGTAACCTAATACCGGCTTCTAACTGTTCTGGAATAGTAGTGCTATGGCAAGAGTAAGGCGTGTTATGATGTTTGTTGATGGCTACAGCATCATGTGATCCCGGCAGGTTAATGTCTCCAATTGAAATAGAATCAGGTAAACCCTTAAGCCATTCGTTGCTCTTGTGCGGGCTTTGAGCAAATGCTGAGAGGTTTAAAAATAGAGTCGCGAATAGAATACACATACCAATAGAACACGGATGACACGGATTAGGCTGATGTACGCTGATTTTATTTTTAATTCCCATTTTATTTTAAACAGATTGCCACAGATTCACAGATTATAAATAGCTACGCTATGTGTGTTAATACTAATCTGTGAAAATTGACTGAACATATCAAAGACAATACTAATCTGTGAATCTGTGGCATTGTACTTATTGTTTTATCTGTGTTCTACTCTTCACTTAATTAGTGGTGATAAGGTTCTCCCTTTAATATAGTCATAGCCCTGTAAAACTGCTCTAAAAAGAACAACCTCGCCATTTGGTGGTTAAAGGTCAACTTCGACATAGATATTTTTTGGTTGGCCCTTGCATAAATTTCGGGTGCAAAGCCAAAAGCGCCACCAATTAAAAAGAACATGCGTTTACCCGGCATGTTAAAATACTTCTGCATTTGGTTAGCCAGTTCCACTGATGAATATTCTTTGCCTTTTTCATCCAATAATATCAACAAGTCACCCGGAGCAAGTTTTTTCAATATCTCTTTGCTTTCGGCTTGCATAATGGCTTCTTTGCTTTGGCCTTTTTTCTTTAAGGTCGGTATGGTCTGCATATCGAACGCTATATAGTGTTGCAGGCGTTTGGCATACAGGTCGAAACCTTCTGCCAGGTATTTGTCTTCGTGGTCGCCGATGGCTATTAGCGTTACTTTCATTAAATGCTATATTTTTGACAAATATATCCCTGTTTTGACACCTATGCGCGACATATTCCACACCCCGGCTTTTACAAAGCAATTAAATGCATTTATAGATAATGCTATTAAAGAAGATATTGGCGAACGCGACCATACTTCCTTCGCTACCATTAAAGCCACCACCCAAGCCGAGGGCAAGCTATTGGTGAAAGATACCGGCATTATTGCCGGTATTGAACTGGCACAGATGATATTTAAAAAAGTAGATAAGAAGATAAAGGTTGAGGTTAAAATGAAGGAAGGCGCCAAGGTTACAACCGGCGATATAGCTTTCTATGTAAAGGGCCCTGCACGATCGTTATTAACGGCTGAAAGGTTTGTGCTTAACTGCATGCAGCGTATGAGTGGTATTGCAACCCAAGCGCACGAACTTACCGAATTATGTAAAGGCACAAAAGCCAAAGTGCTCGATACCCGTAAAACAACGCCCGGTATGCGTATGCTCGAAAAATGGGCCGTGCATATTGGTGGGGCAACCAACCACCGTTGGGGATTGTATGATATGATTCTGATAAAAGACAATCACGTACAATGTGCGGGAGGAGTGAAGCAGGCATTAGATGCTACACACAAGTACCTAAAGCAAAACAAAAAGAAACTCGATATTGAGATTGAAGCAGGCAGCATGCAGGAGATAAAAGAAATATTGGCAGTGGGTGGCATACAACGCATACTCATCGATAATTTTACTCCCGCTGAAATGACAAAAGCTGTTAAGCTTATAAATGGCAAATACGAGACCGAAGGGTCGGGTGGTGTAACCAAAGCCAACCTCAGGCAATATGCATTAACGGGCGTCGACTATATTTCGGTAGGTGCGCTTACCCACAGTGTTAAGAGCCTCGATATGAGCCTGAAGATATTTCCGAAGCTATGATCAATATAGTTGTTCGCCAACCTAATGAAGCAGAGTTCGAGGACGTGAGAAGCTACCTGAAGAAGTTTGTGCTTGATAGCAGTGAAGCAACGAAAGAACAATTTAAAGTATTGCTATACGATGATAAACTTGCTGCATTCGGCAGGTTAAAGCAGCGCAAGGATGGCACAGAGCTATGTAGCATTGGAGTAGTGGAAGAATACAGAGGCAAGAAACTAGGCGAGGCCATTGTGAAGGATATTTTGTCAACTATTAATACCGACGTTTACCTCGTAACCGTTATTCCAAATTTTTTTAAAAAGTTAGGTTTTAAAGAAACCAAAGAGTATCCTGCTTCTTTAAAAGACAAGCGCGAAAATTTCTGCGAGTATCACCATCCCGGTGATTGTGTTACAGTGATGAAGTGCTCTCACTAACCCTCTTTTTTAACATAAAAGGAAAGTTATTGACACTATTAAAGTAGATAGTTGCCTCTTTCCTATATTTGTTTCATGCTTCGCGCTATACATATCCGCAATTATGCCCTGATAGATACTATTGATGTGTCTTTCCCCGATAATATGGCTATTATAACTGGTGAGACAGGTGCGGGTAAATCAATCCTACTTGGAGCATTGTTCCTTTTACTCGGTCAACGTGCCGAATCGGAATTGGTGAACGATAAGACCAAGAAATGTATTGTAGAAGGAGAATTCAGCAGCAAGCATCCTGAAATAAAAAACTTCTTCGCCCAAAACGATCTCGATTTAGGAAACGAAATATTAATTCGTCGTGAAATTTCGCCTGAAGGCAAATCACGCGCATTTATAAACGATACTCCTGTTACCTTGGTGCAGATAAAAGCCCTGGCCTCAAAACTTATTGATATACACTCGCAGCACGAGAACCTGTTGCTGAATGAATCTGGCTTTCAGTTATCGGTAGTTGATGCTTATGCAGCCCATACTACTTTGTTAGATGATTATAAAAAGCAATTCTCAAGGTATAAAACCGTTGCTAAAGAATTAGAGTTTCAAATAATACGTGAAGCTGAAGCAAGGAAAGAGAAAGATTATTTGGAGTTCCAGGTAAATGAAATGTCGGAAGCCAAGTTGGAAGTTGGAGAAGAAAAGAAAGTAGAAGAGGAGTTAGAAATGCTTACCCATGCCGATCAGATAAAGGCATTGTTAATAGCTTCATCTGATATTCTTCAATCAGGCGATAGTAATTTGGTTGCTGCGTTGGTAGATGTGAAGAACAAACTGGCATCGGTTGCAAACTACAATACTGCAATTGCTGATCTGGTAACTCGAATCAATTCGATGGTAGTTGAACTGAAAGATATTTCGGCTGAAGTAGAAAATATTGAGCAAAAAATAAATCACGACCCTAAACGGGCCAATACATTGTCAGAAAGACTAGATACTATTCTTCGTTTGGCACAAAAACACCGTGTAAATACATCGGAAGAGCTATTGAAGATAGAGGAAGAACTAGTTGGGCGTTTGCAAAACATCTCTTCGCTCGAAACACAAATAGAGCAATTGCAGAAAGAAAAAAATGCACTGGATGAAGCCTTGAAAAAGATGGCAGTACGTATTAGTGCAGGCCGTAAAAAGGTGATTCCAAAGCTAGAGACAGATATACAAGATCATTTGGGCGCATTAGGTATGCCTAATGCCCGCTTTAAAATAGATTTATTACCACTGGAGGCTTTTGCTGCATTGGGTACCGATGATGTTCGCTTTATGTTCTCAGCCAATAAAGGTAAAGACCTAAGGGAAGTAGAAAAAGTAGCATCCGGTGGTGAATTATCGCGCTTAATGCTGGTAATAAAGGCATTGGTAGCAAAGCTTACCGATATGCCTACCATTATTTTTGATGAAATTGACACTGGTGTATCTGGTCAGGTAGCTGGACAGGTAGCTGAACTGGTATTAAAGATAAGTGCATCAATGCAGGTGATAATGATAACCCACTTACCACAAATAGCCAGTCGCGGCAATACGCACTTTATGGTTTATAAAGAAGACCAAAAGAATAAGACCGTTACCCGTATACGGCAATTAACGGCCGATGAAAGGGTAGAGGAGATTGCCCGCATGATAAGTATGGGTAAACCGGGTAGTTCGGCCATAAAGACCGCTACTGAGTTGCTGGCTAAATAAGAATAATCAACCACTTAATGAAGAAAATAGTCTTATTGATAGCTATTTCATGTTGCTTGTTCTCCTGTGAGACTTATTATACTTCTGTGAGCAGTCTCAAAGATCAGTTTGCGGGTATAGACTCATCTAAGATGAAAATGGTTGATGTGTATCATATTGGTGTGTTATTGCCCAATATGACTTATTTGGCTAATCCTATTAAACTTATCTATTGCAAAGATGAGAATGGTAATCCAGCCATACTAATTAATAGCCCAAGCATAGAAACACGATTTACATATGGAAAGGATGCTAAAAGGACCGTATTTTATTTTGATAGACTAGTAATTGCGAATGGAAAAGTTTATGGTGTCGAATCGAGGTTAATGCCATTTATTAGATATTCAATTCCAATAGATAGTATTACTAAAATAGAGATACAGGATGATGGGAAACATTTAAAATATATTACTCCGCCCTGGCCGCAAGAATCTTCACGCGATATACACTGACTTTGGATGAAAACTATAAAGAAGAAGGAATTTATCGCAGTTGAATTCTATTATATTTGTCTCTATTAAAAACACATCTACTATGTCGAACAATATATTAAAAGGTAAAAGAGGTATCATTTCAGGAGCTCTTGATTCTAACTCTATAGCTTGGAAAGTAGCAGAAAAGGCGCATGCCGAAGGCGCTATTTTTACATTGACCAACGCGCCTATTGCATTGCGTATGGGCGAAATAAAGAAGCTTGCGGAATCTACCAAATCTGAAGTTATTCCGGCTGATGCTACCAGTGTAGATGAGCTTACTGTGCTTTTCCAAAAATCGCAGGAAGTATTGGGAGGCAAAATAGATTTTGTGTTGCATTCAATAGGAATGTCGCCTAATATCAGGAAGAATATCCCATATGATGCATTGAATTATGATTTTTATGCCAAGAGTCTTGATATATCGGCTATGTCGTTGCACAAAATGCTGGCAGTAGCCAAAAAGATGGATGCCATTAATGAATGGGGTAGTGTGGTTACGCTAAGCTATATAGCAGCTCAAAGGGCATATCCTTTTTATGGCGATATGGCAGATGCTAAGGCCATGCTCGAATCAATAGTACGTAGTTTTGGTTACCATTATGGTAAAGCTAAAAAAGTGCGTATCAACAGTATATCTCAATCACCAACCAAAACCACTGCAGGTTCAGGCATAAAAGGCTTTGAAGATTTTTACGGATATGCTGATTCTATTTCTCCATTGGGTAATGCCAGTGCCGAATCATGTGCTGACTATTGCATTTCACTTTTCAGCGACTATACCAAAATGGTTACCATGCAAAACCTATATCACGATGGTGGGTATTCTACCACCGGTGTTAGTATGGAGGTAATGGAAGCAAAAGCTGCAAAATAAATAACGCGTTTCGGCGTTATACTAGCATGATAGGGGAAAATATGAGAAAGCTATGCACGTTGTTTTTGATAATGATAGCAATCCCTATGTTTTCGTTTGCCCAAAAGGATGAAGGACAGCAAATGATACCTACCTCATCGGGTGGAAGTGATAAATTCTTCAAATATTCAGTACAGGCCGGAACGGATATCACTTACGCGCTTACTGATCCTGCTTTTGTTAGGGATTTTACCAACGGTATTTATGCCTTTAATGCCGCTATTGATGCCTCAATAACCAAACGAGTATATATAGGTGCTGAAGGATACGATAATGAGTTTGGTAACGCATTCCCTCGTTATTCGTATGTAAGCCCGCGTATGTTCTTGTATATGGGTGGTGTTAGGTTAGGTTATCATTCATCTACAAAAAACGATTTTTTATTTAATGCAACCTTTACAGGAGGAGAGGGTATAGTTCAATTTACCGGTGCCCCTGTCGATCCACCTCGTGCTAAAAGTATTTTCGGCTCACTCCGCATTATGGAAGCATACAGGCTCGATGAACAGGTTTGGATTGGGCTCCATATTTCATATACGTATCTCCCATACACTTACAATCCTTATGATATTGGTATTGGTCAGAGTTTTCCTTATATACCTTCCGACTATCATGGCCCGCTTACATACATAGGTTGGGGTTTACAGATCTTTTACACCTTCGGTAAACAATAGATCTTGACAAATTATTCTGTAATAGGGTTAATGTCCGGTACATCGCTCGATGGACTTGATATCGCCTACTGCACATTCAGCAATAAAAACAACAAGTGGATCTTTTCTATTAAATCGGCTGAAACTGTTACGTATTCATCTGCCTGGTTAAAGAAATTGCAAAAGGCACACCAATTATCGGGCGAATTTTTGTTGCAATTGCACCATGATTATGGTACATATCTGGGCCAGCAAGTAGCAGCGTTTACTAAAGCAAACAAAATAAAGAAGGTTGATTTTGTTGCATCGCACGGGCATACTGTTTTCCATCAACCGAATAAGAAATTTACCTTTCAACTAGGTAGTGGTCCTGCTATTGTAGCAGCAAGTAACTATAATGTTATAAATGATTTCAGAAGCCTTGATGTGGCTTTGAATGGGCAAGGTGCACCATTGGTCCCGATTGGTGATAAGTTATTGTTTGGCGATTATGAGTATTGTATCAACCTGGGTGGCTTTGCTAATATTTCATTTGATACCAAGGGAAAAAGAATAGCCTTTGATATATGCCCGGTAAATATTGTATTGAATTATTTGGCAGGCAAATTGGGTAAGCCATACGATAAAGATGGCCTATTGGCTGCTAAAGGAAAAGTAGATAATGATTTACTGAAAAAACTAAACGCGCTTGGCTACTATAAAGCCAAGCCCCCAAAATCATTGGGCCGCGAATGGGTAGAGAAGGAGTTTATGCCAATAATATATTCTTCTAAAATAAGCACTGGCGATAAACTAGCTACCGTTACCGAACATATTGCAATGCAGATTAAGCAAGTGGTCGGTGGTCAGTCAGCAGGCAGGGTGTTGGTTACGGGTGGGGGAGCATTTAATGCGCATTTAGTAAAGAAGATCAATACATTTCTACCGAAACACAAGGTGATCGTTCCGTCTGGTGAAATAGTGAATTTTAAAGAAGCCCTGGTATTTGCTTTTTTAGGAGTATTGCGCCGGGAAGGAAAAGATAACTGCCTGGCCAGTGTAACCGGGGCTGATAGAAATAATAAAGGGGGAACTATCTGGAATTTATAAAGTGAAAAGCTCATAAAGCAAAAAAGTTATAAAGCCCTTTGAATCTGCTTTATAACTTTATAAACTTTACGCTTTATATGCTTGGTTAAAAGTCGTCTTCGCTGTAAAAATCATCTTCCTCATCGTCATCGTCAAATGAGTTGAGGTCTCCGCTAATGGTAACATCATCTTCAATGATCTCCACTTCGCCTTCGTCGTCGCTATCGTCCTTTTCTACTTTTTCGTATTCATCAACAAAGTCTTCACCTTCGTCATCGTCGTCGCCTTTCTTTTTCTTGCTGGTGCCCTTAGCAGGCTTAACCGGCTTTTTGGCGGCTTTCACTTTCTTTTCTTTCTCCATGTCTTTTTCAGCAGGAGCTTTCTTTTCCTTCTTTCCGGCTGCTGCTTTTTTAGCAGGCTTCGCTGTTGCCTTAGCTGGCTTTGCTGCTGCTTTTTTTGCGGAAGAACCCGTCGTCTTTTTCATAATTGGTTAGTTAATGTTGGGACGAAAAAATTATATAATGCAATTATAAATATTATTTAAACACAAACATAAGCAATATTAATTTAAATAAAACGTTACCATAGATTAACAGTGGCATGTTCATATATTCCTATTAGTAAACTTAATTAATGTATGGGGGTAAAATACTTTAGTGTTTTGAAATTCAAATCTTCTAAATTAATTCCCTATGCTGCTTCACATCCTACTTCAGGCACCCGCTTCTACAGTTGCTTCAACGGTTAACGCTGTTGTTGATACAGCTAAGGCTGCGGCAAATATGCCTACGGCTGCTGCTCCTACCGAAGCTAAAATGAACTTATTAGAGTTATTAAAGAGCGGCGGTATAGTTATGTACCCCCTCGCTATTCTTTCGTTATTGGCAGTTTTCTTCCTTATTGAAAGGTTCCTTTATATAAAACAAGCAGGCAAAACCGACGCCAAGTTTACTGATAGCATGCGCGATTTTCTGCGTAACGGTAACATTGACGCCGCTAAAACCTATTGCAAAAACACCGATAGCCCTCAGGCACGTATTGTGGGTAAGGGGCTTAACAGGCTGGGTAAACCTATTGAGGAAATAGAATCATCAATGGAAAACCAGGGTAAGGTAGAAGCTTATAAACTGGAACGTAACCTGAACATTTTGGGTATTATAGCCGGTATAGCGCCTATGTTTGGTTTTATAGGAACCATTCTGGGGGTTATTAAAATATTCTACAACATATCGCTGGCCAATAACATTAGCATAGGGCTTATTGCAGGTGGTTTGTACGAAAAGATGATAACCAGCGCTACCGGTCTTACCATTGGTATTTTTGCTTTTTTAGCTTACCACTGGTTGAATATTATGGTGAATAAAGCTATACAGCGCATAGAAGTATCGTCGATAGATTTTATTGAAATGGTTCAGGATGAGATTAAAAAGTAAGTTGACAGTACGCTTTTAGACACGAATTTCACGAATTAAAATTAGATAGGCAGACTAAATAAAATGACAAAACGAACTTTAATAGAAGGGTCTCAGAATAAAAATAGATTAGTGATAATTCGTGTAATTATTAGTGTCGGGAATAAATTTAACACATTCTTAAAATGAAAATAACACGAAGCAATAAGTTTACCGCGCACGTTGAAGCCTCGAGCATGAACGATATCATGTTCTTCCTACTCCTGTTCTTCTTAATTGTTGCTACCATGGTAAACCCAAGTGTGGTAAAGCTTACTTTGCCAAGTTCGAAAAAGGCTATGGAAATGAATAAGCAGCAAATTACCATTTATGTTACAGCCGATAAAAAATACTACCTTAACGATACCAAGGAACCCACCAAGCCACAGGTGCTTACCGCTGAACAATTAGAGGACGCATTGCGCCCTAAAATTGCTGGCTTAACAGATGCAACAGCTATTTTGAGGTTAGATAAAGCATTAACCGTACAAGACCTGGTTGACGTATTGCAAATAGGCAGCGACCTGAAGATGAAGATGATTTTGGCTACACAACCGGCAAGCAAACAATAATGACTACCATTACAGAAAAGCGTGAACGAAATAATAAGGGCATAGCCTTTATTATTACAGTTATTGTGCATGCTGCTGTATTGTTGTTCCTGTTCTTCTATATCATTATAACTCCATTGCCACCCTATAAAGAAATCCCTCCTCCTGAATTGCAGGTAGAAGCCGATTTTGGTAATAGTATTAATGGCAGCGGGCATGTGGAACAAAGCAATGTAGGCGAGAATGATAACCCTGAGAAATCGAACAAAGTTACCGCCAGTAAACCTGCCGTTGCGCCCAGTTCACAGGTTGTTACTAATGATGCCGAAGAGCCTAGCTCTATAAAGAGTGCCAAGAAACCTACCAAGACCGATAAAGTAGATACCAGCACAGCGCCACCGCAACCACAGGTAAGTGTGCAGTTGGCAGGTGTGCTTAATAAATTCAGCCATAGTAAAGGTGGAACCCCGGGTGGTGATGGTACTTCGGGCAACCCGGGCAATGCCGGTGTGCCAGATGGTAAAACTCCCGGCGAAAGTATGGGTAATAGCCCATTTGGCTATAAACTTACCGGAAGATCATTGTTAAGGCGCCCTTCAATCAACGCCGATTGCCATGAAGAAGGTACTGTTGTATTGCGCATTATAGTTGACCAAAATGGTAACGTAGTGAGTGCAACTCCGGGTGAAAAAGGTTCGAATACTACCAATGCCTGCTTGTATGGTAAGGCAACAGATGCTGCCAAAAGCACCAAGTTTAGTACCAGCCCCGATGGCACCCCTGAGCAGCAGGGTACCATGACCGTTATATTTACGGTGCACTAGCTTCAAAAAATCAGTAAATTGTCGTTTATTTATCATCACTCTTAAATTTAGCGATGAAGAGGCATTTTTCTACTATTAGAAGCATCTGTTGCGCATTGGTATGGGTAGTCTTTGTAAATAATTTGCATGCTCAAATTAGTTTTCGATCTGAATATATAAGGACCCATAGAGAAGATTCAGCTAATAGCAAAAAATACAAGTATAAGTCCGTCGTTTTGGGTGATATGCTTGATACAAATAAGATTAGTAGGGTTGGAGTAATAGTCAAGGCAACCGGAAAGCTATTAACAGGATACACAATTAACCCAGGGTTGGTTTTTGTTTGTGATAGCAATTTTTCTCATCAGACAGTATGTATTCCCAATACGAATTCAGATACCATTAAGAGTACATTGTTCGTGAAATATATTTGGAGTAAACTTCCGGTGGGCAAGACCTATTATATTGTCATAGATGATGTTTATATTAGGCCTCATCCTAACCCTAAAGGAGCAGACATTATTAGAGCTCCAGATTTATTAATAAAGGTTAAAAAGAAACGCTGATTCCGCTTACATTTGCAGGGTAAATCATTTTGCTATGAAAATATCGTACAACTGGCTTAAGAAATATGCAGCTATTGATATGCCACCTGCTGAGGTAGGCAAACTGCTGACCGAAATAGGATTGGAAGTGGAACATGAAGAAGCTTTTGAATCGGTAAAAGGTGGGTTGAACGGCCTTGTTGTAGGTGAAGTAAAGACTTGTATAAAACACCCGAATGCTGATAAGCTTTCATTAACTACAGTTGATGTAGGTGGTCCGGCATTATTAAATATTGTTTGCGGCGCATCGAATGTGGCAGTTGGGTTAAAAGTTATAGTAGCTACCGATGGCGCTATGCTTTACCCGTATAACGGAGAGCCATTTAAAATTAAAAAAAGCAAGATACGTGGCGAAGCATCGGAAGGGATGATTTGTGCCGAAGATGAAATAGGACTTGGTGCATCACACGCAGGTATTATGGTTTTGCCTTCAGATACCAAAGTGGGAACCCCTGCATCAGAATATTTTAAGATATATCACGATACTGTTTTTGAAATTGGCCTTACACCAAACCGTGCCGATGCTATATCGCACATGGGTACAGCTAGAGATTTGGTTGCAGCGATCAATATCCGCACTAAGCCTTCACAGCCATTAGTGCTCACAAAACCTGAAGCAGGCAAGTATGCTTCAACAGGTAAGACAGATATTACTATTGACCTGCAAAACCCTGATGCCTGTAAAAGATATTGCGGCGTTACTATAAACGGAATTAAAGTGGCTGAATCACCACAATGGTTGAAAGATGCGTTGGGTGCTATTGGTATTCGTTCTATCAACAACATGGTAGATATTACCAATTACGTATTGCACGAAACGGGCCAACCCCTGCATGCTTTTGATGCGGATAAAATAAAAGGTAATAAAGTAGTAGTGCGTAAAGCCAAAGCTGGCGAGACCATTGTTACGCTCGACGGGACTGAACGCAGACTGCATGCCGACGACCTGATGATTTGCAACGATAGCAATACCATGTGTATTGCCGGTGTGTATGGCGGAATAGAATCAGGGGTGAGTGAAAACACAACACGGGTATTTATTGAAAGTGCATACTTTGAGCCATCGCATGTTCGTAAAACAGCACGCCGTTTTGGCCTGCATACCGATGCTTCTTTCCGTTTCGAACGTGGAGTTGATATTGGCAATGTACCATACGCTATGCGTCGCGCGGCAGGCCTTGTGCTGGAATTATGTCCCGGCGCAACTGTTTCGGCTGAGCAAGATGTATACCCTGTAAATGCCGAAGAAAGACATTTGGATTTTTCGACCGCATTTGGAAGAAAATTATTGGGCCATGATGTGAACGACCAGGAAATGGAGAACATCATTCTGAATGTGGGTATTAATATCATGGCTAAGAATGGTGGCAACTGGAAATTATCGCTGCCTACTTACCGTATGGATATTACCACGCAAGCTGATATTGTAGAGGAGATAGCACGTTTTTACGGATACAACAACATACCAGTGCCGAATACGATTAAACTCCCAATGGTGCACAGCAAGGGCATACGAGCAGATAAAGTATTCGATGAAATTAGTTTGATGTTAACCGGTAATGGTTTTACCGAGGTTATGAATACATCGCTTACATCATCGCGTTTTGGTATGGATTCATCCGTAGTTAAGTTGGCTAATCCACTAAGTTCCGACCTGGATGTATTGCGCAAGGCTATGCTTAATAATGGCTTGGTTTGTATTAACCGCAACCAGAATAACCAATGGGGAGATTTGAAATTGTTTGAATTTGGCCGTACCTATACCAAAACTGAAAAAGGATTTTCAGAAACTGAACATTTATCGGTATGGATATGCGGAAACAAGGCGGCCGAATCGTGGAATGCAAAGCAACAGAAAGTTGATTTTTATTACCTGAAAGGATTCGTAAATCAAGTATTAGAAAAGATAGTAGGGCGTATATCGCTTGAAGAAAAGAACAGTGATGATGATGTTTCTTTTGCAAACGGACTAACCGTTACACACAAGGGTAAGGTATTGGTAAGCTATGGCGAAGTGAGTAACACTGAACTCAAGAACCATGATGTAAAGGGTGAAGTATATTACGCCGACTTTAACTGGAAAAATATTTTAAGCCTGGCATCTGCTAAACGCCAGATAAAAGAAATAGTAAGGTTCCCACTAGTATCGCGAGACCTTGCCTTGGTAATAGAAAAGAATGTGCAGTTTGCACAATTACGGCAACTGGCTTACCAGGTTGAAAAGGAATTGCTGAAAGAGGTTTCTGTATTCGACGTGTATATGGGCGATAAGGTAGAGCAGGGCAAGAAATCATATGCCCTACGTTTCCTATTGCAAAGCGAACACAAGACACTTACCGATAAGGAAATTGACAAGGTGATGGAGAAGTTGGTTAAGGTATACGAAGAAAAAGCGGGTGCTGTAGTGAGGACAAAATAATTCCTCATACTATCTTCATTTTAAAGCTATACCTTTACATCAACAATCAAAACATAAATTGCCATGAAAAAGATCCTAGTATTAGCCGTAGTTCTGGCCTTTGCCGGAAACCTTATAGCACAAGAAGCTCCACACCATGAAGAACAAGCGCGTGCTGAACATCATGATGAGCATCACGATGCTAAGAAACATCATCATCATCACCGTGGTCACGACCATAAGGATGAGCACAAAGATGATCACAAGAAATAATCAGTAAAGCTTATTTTATTGAAACTGAGGGGGCCGGTGAGGCTCCCTTTTTTATGTATAGCACGTTATTGATTACCGAAGAGTTGTAGGTCTGTATAACTGCCTTTAATAAAGTAGCTAACGAATCGCGTAGGTGTGGTTTTGATTTTGATAGATCGTGGGTAAGCATACTATCCTTTTGGTAATTATATAAGTAGGTACCACGGCTACCTTCTACCTGTAGGCAATATGGGTTTTGACACACCTCATACACATCGTTTATATAGTTAACCGCAAAGTGATTGGCGCTCGAGTCGAAAGCATTGTTGCCAAAGGCAAAGTAAGGATGTGGGTAGTGCAAGTAACCCAATATAGTTGGCATAATATCTATCTGCTGCATGGTGGTGTGCGATATGCCTTTCAGGTTTGAATGCGGCATGTAAAATATTATAGGCAGTTCATACATGCCCACCCGGTTCGAATAATAAGGGTCCTCACTTGGGCCGGCATGGTCTGCCACCAATACAAACAAAGTACTATCAAACCAACGCTTTTGCGATGCTGTTTTAAAGAACTCTTTTAAAGCCATATCGCTATAGCGTACGCACTTCAATATCTCCATTTCCTTGCCCTTGCGCGGAAACTGATTCTTGTACTTATCAGGTATTAGGAATGGGTGATGTGAGGAAAGCGAGAATATGGCTGAGTAGAATGGTTTGTGCAGGGTATCTAAATTCTTAGCAAAGTATTGAAAGAAAGGTTCATCCCAAATGCCCCACGTTTCGCAGTCTTTATCGTTGTTGTATTCTGTGCGGCCATAGTAATATTTAAAACCTGCTTTTTTGCAATAACCGGTAAAGCCCATGGTGCCGTTACTTCCGCCATGGAAGAATGCAGTAGTGTAGCCCACTTCGCCTAATAAACCGGCTAAGGAGTTTGTACTGTCCTTACTATAGTCAGATATTATAAAAGGCTCGTCCATCCAGGTCGGTAGTCCGGCCGTTACCGATGGTATACCTTCAATTGATTTTTTTCCGTCAGAGAATGCATTATCGAAAGTAAGCGATTGCGAAATGAGCGAATCGAGGAAAGGAGTATTTGTTCTGTGTCTGTTGTTGAGGGCGCCAATATATTCTTTCGAGAAGCTTTCGAGTATAATAGTAACTACGTTATACTTCTTAAAATCGCCGCTTGTAGGCACTTTATAAGGCGAGTATATTTTTTGCAGTGCAGCAGGGGCGAAATATTTTTTTTCTTTAAGCGGTGGCACGCCTAGTGTTTTTAGAATGCTAAATGGTGAATTTATAACCAACGGGATATCGTGCACCGGAGCGTAGAAAGCTGCATCGCTCAATGTTAATGGCCTTGCCTGCCAGCCGCCCCTAAAGCCTAATAACAAAATACCTAATAACACAATGTTGTATGATAATGAAGTAGCAACATAGTGTCGTGTATTTTCGAATGGACGCTTTCTTTCCGTAAGTACATAAAGCCCGTAAGTAAGCAACATCATCAATCCCCAATAAACCAATATGAACCAATAATCTTTAACCACGCTTGGCATCACATCGGCCGAATCGCTACCCAGGCTGAGGAACTTAAATATGTCGGCCGTAGAGCGTTTGTAAACAAAAGGCAGAAAAACAGAATCGCCAAACTGCATGAAAATGGCAAGGCTGTTTATTACCATAAATACCGTTTTTAGAACCACTTTACGATAAATACTATCGGGCCCGCCAAAAGGTAACAGGCTTAAAAAAATAAACGGAAGGTTGGTCATTATTATAGCCGGAACATCGAACCTGAGGCCAATAAAACAATAGTAAAGAAACTGGTGCGTGGTTACATCGGCAAAGTAATTATGGTTGTACACATAGAAGAATACCCTACACAGTTGGTAGGGTATCAGTAACAACAGCAAACGCTGGAACAATAACTTACAGTAAAGAGGAATGTTTACCATAAAACTAACAGCGGACTAATTTTGTTTGCAAATTTACTTCATCTCGTTAAGCACCAGTGTGGCCTGGTATAGTTCGTAGTCTTTTGTTATCTGCCTCAACCTAACATTTTCTGTTTTGGTTTCCGAGGTATCAGCCTTCATCTTCTTGGCCTCATCGCCAATAGCGTAAATAGAATAGCTGTTGCTCGTTACTGCCGGGGTAGGGGTAACATCTACTGTTTTAGCAGGTGCAGCGCCGTCAGGGCCCAGCACTTTAGCAAAGCTCAGTGGCTTAGTTATTACTTCGAATTTTTTGTCCAGAGCCAGGTTTGTCTTTTCGCGTTTGCGGAACTCATCAATGTTCAGCGAATACATGGTTTCATCACGCCTCTTCTTATTAGCAAGGGCTTCATCATGCATCAGTTGAATGATTGAATCATTCTCGGTACGCGTTACATAATCGCTTTGCAGTTTTTGTGTTGCAGGTGCATCGCTCCAAATTGCATAAGGTGCCGGTTGAATTTTGTCAGATACTATCGGGCAGTCTTCATCCTTTTCTCTAGGGTACAAATATTGGTAAGGATCAGGTACCGGTATATCCGGTGTAACACCATCTTTTTGGGTGGTACCGCCATTTATTCTGTAAAACTTACTGATGGTTATTTTAATTGAACCCAGCGGAGTCAAGTCTTTATATTGTGGGTTAATATAATCATCGAGGTTAAACATTTGTTGAACCGTGCCTTTGCCATAGGTTAATGAACCCATGATGATACCACGCTTGTAATCTTGTATAGCTGCTGCAAATATTTCAGATGCTGATGCACTACCACCGTTAACCATTACTACTAATGGTCCGCGGTAAGCAACAGAAGTATCATTATCGGCCATGGTTTGAACACCTTCGTGGCCTTTAACTTGCACAATAGGGCCGGCATTAATAAACAGGCCAACCATTTTCACAACATCTTGTAATGATCCTCCGCCATTATCACGAAGATCCATTACTATGCCTTGCACACCAGCAGCGTTCAATTCCTTTACTAATACTTTTACGTCCTGGTAACAAGTGTGTGAACCGGTACCATCATAATTGGTGTAGAATTCAGGTAAGCGTATATAACCCATCTTTTTGCCACCTTCTTCAATAATAGCATCGTGGGCATAGGTATCATCCAGGTTAATAACATCGCGCACCAATACAACTACCTTGGTAGAATTATCAGGCTTTTTAATAGTGAGCCTTACTATGGTTCCTTTTTTACCGCGTATAAGTTGAATGGCATCATCAATAGCCATGCCCTGCACATCAACAGGGTCTCCGGTAGCTTGCGCTACTTTAATAATAACATCGCCTTCTTTTATTTCTCCGTTCTTCCAGGTAGGGCTACCGGGTACTACACGGGCAATGGTAATGTTGCCATTCTTATCTTGTAATTGCGCACCAATACCTTCTAACTGGCCCGACATCTGTATATCGAAGTTCTTCCTGTCCTTAGGTGCAAAGTACTCGGTATGCGGATCGAATGCATTGGCAATACAATCTAAAAAGAAAGCCAAACGTTCCTGTTCAGTTTCTTTAGCCACAGCTGCCCATGCTTTATGGCTGTTCGATAATACTTTTTTGCGGGCATCGCTTTCGTTCTCAGCAAAGGTTTTTATTTTAACGGTGGTGTCATTCTTTTCCTTGGCTTTCTCTTGATTATTAAGAGCCTCAGTTAAATTAACCAATACCTGGTATTTTAAAAAACGCCTCCATTCATCATGAAGTTCAGCAGTATCCTTCGGGTATTCCATCTTCATGGGGTCGAGCTGTACGCTTTCGTTCACACTAAAGTTGATGGGGTTGGCCAGGAAGCTTTTGGTAAAGGTTGAGTCTTCGGCTCTGCGCTTAAGGTAAAGGCCGTTAACCATATCGTAGAATTCAAACGAGCCTTGATTGATCTCTTCACCAAGTTTGTATTCATACTTCTGTATTTCTTTCATATCGCCTTTGGTAAAGAAATCTTTACTATCGAGACGCTTGAGGTATATCTTATATACACGTGCCGATAAGGTATCATCTGCCATTATGGGACTATAGTGCATATTCTTTAAGCCTGACATCATTAAATCGAGGGAGGCTTTTCTTTTATCTCCTACACCTGCAGGTTGGCGACAAACTGCACAAATGAGTAAAGTTGCTGTAACGGCAAGCAACAGGTATAAGGAGATACGGGTTCTGTTCATGAAGCTGATTATTCTTTTCATAGTAAAGCAAAGATACCTTATTTGCCTACTGAAAACAGGTACAATTAGTCATAAAATATGTTAAATATCAACATGGGATTGTTGGTGGGGATGGCTGTTTGTATTGCCGTCTGCTTTAGCTGACGGGCTTTAAAAGTAGAAACAGATTTTGGGCTTTAGCCCTAAAGGCGACGTTGTTTTAGGCTAAAGCCATTTATTTTGTTGATGTGCTTTTCCCGTCAGCTAAAGCAGACGGCAAGTGAAAATAAATGCAAACCCCGTCGGGGTTAAATATTTGTAGCCACGGGTGAAACCCGTGGTTTATGATAAACAAAATTACAACCCTGTAAGGGTTGAATATATCGCCCTGATAGGGCTTTAAAATTGGTTGTGCTATTTACCACGGGCTTCACCCATGGCTATTAATATTGGAGCCCTTCAGGCTCTTTATAATAATTCGTGAAATTCGTGTCGGTAATTTAAATCACAACATTCACAATCTTATTCGGCACCACAATTATCTTCTTTATAGCAGCATCGTTCAGCCATTTTTTAGTGCCTTCGTTGGCAAGTACTTCTTTCTCTATTTGTTCTTTGGTTAAGGTAGATGGCAGTTCCAGCATAAAGCGGGTTTTACCGTTAAATGAAACCGGGTACGAGAAGGTGTTCTCTTTCAAATATTCTTCGTTGTATACGGGGAACTTGGTATGCAAAATGGAATCTTTATGGCCTAATGCATTTCTCCATAATTCTTCTGTAATGAATGGTGCAAACGGAGATAGTATAACCAGCAAGGGTTCCATTATTTCGCGCTTGTTGCATTTCAATTCATTCAGCTCATTCAGGCATATCATAAATGCACTTACCGATGTATTGAACGAAAGGCGCTCTATATCTTCTTTCACTTTTTTAATGGTGCGGTGCAATACTTTCAATTCCTGCGGAGTAGCTTTATCGTTGATCAATGCAAAGCCCTTATCGTTATAAAATACTCTCCACAATTTCTTTAAAAAGCCATGCACACCACTAATACCTTGTGTGCTCCATGGTTTGCTCAACTCAATTGGTCCCAAAAACATTTCGTACATGCGTAAGGTATCGGCACCAAATTGCTCTATCACCTCATCTGGGCTAACCACATTCCACTTCGATTTCGACATTTTCTCAACTTCGGTGTAGCACATAAAATTGCCATTCGATTCAAACGTAGCATCAGCATATTCAGGCCTCCACTTTTTAAAGCCTTCAATGTTCAGTGCACCATCTTTTACCAAATTAATATCTACACGTGCACTTTGCAGTTGTTCGTCTTTATTGACCTTATCAGCAGATATGAAAATGAATTTCTCGCCATCTTTTTTATAGTACGCAAATGAAGATACACCCTGTATCATTCCCTGGTTTACCAGCTTTTTAGCAGGCTCAACAAAAGGCAAGTAACCGTAGTCGTTTAAAAATTTGGTCCAGAAACGGAAATATATTAAGTGGCCTGTGGCATGTTCTGCACCGCCTACATATAGATCAATATTCTGCCAATATTGTATCGCTTCTTTCGATGCAAATTCTTTATCGTTCTTCGGGTCCATGTAACGCAAGTAGTACCAAGAACTGCCTGCCCAGCCTGGCATGGTGGTGTACTCGTAATTATATTGGCCCTTATATTTCCAATCGGTAGCACGTGCTAATGGCGGCTCACCTGTTTCAGTAGGTTGAAATTTATCGATCTCAGGTAATACCAATGGTAACTCAGTTTCGCTAAGCGGAGTAGGTATGCCATCTTTGTAGTAGATTGGAATCGGTTCGCCCCAGTAACGCTGACGGCCAAAAGCTGCATCGCGCAAACGGAAATTTACTTTGCCTTTTCCTATGCCACGCTTTTCTATTTCGGCAATGGCTTTTTTTACGGCTTCTTTTACATCAAGCCCGTTCAAAAAATCGGAGTTGATGATCTTGCCTTCTTTGGCATCGTAGCTTTCTTTGCTAAAGTCGAAACCTGCGGGGGCTTCAACCACCTGCGGAATATCTAAACCAAAATGTTTTGCAAAAGCATGGTCGCGAGAATCGTGCGCAGGTACTGCCATAACGGCCCCAGTACCATAACCCGATAATACATAGTCGCCGACCCATACCGGTATTTTTTTGCCCGAGAATGGATGCAACACATAAGCTCCGGTAAATTCTCCACTCACCTTTTTTACATCGGCTTGCCTTTCGCGCTCCGATTTATTTTTAGCAGCATTCACATAAGCTTCTACTGCTGCTTTTTTATCAGGTGTAGTTATTTTATTTACCAACTCGTGTTCAGGTGCAAGGGTAACAAAGGTTACGCCAAATACGGTATCAGGCCTTGTGGTAAATACCACAATGTTGAATTCTGAATTTTGAATTTTAAATGATAAGGAAGTTCCCTCAGATCTTCCAATCCAGTTGCGTTGCGCATCTTTAATGCTTTCAGGCCAATCAACAGTATTTAAATCATTCAGTAATCGTTCTGCATAAGCGGTCATACGCATACTCCACTGAGGCATTTTTTTACGCTCCACCGGGTAACCACCACGCTCTGATACTCCGTCTTTTACTTCATCGTTAGCAAGCACTGTGCCTAACTTAGGGCACCAGTTTACCATAGCTTCATCTAAGTATGCCAGGCGGAAATGCATCAACACATCCGATTTTTTATTTTCCGAAAATCCTTTCCAGTCTGCCGCGGTAAAATGCTCTAACTCTTCTGCAACCGGATTACCATTGTACCCATCTTTTTCAAAAATGGCTATCAGTTTATCTATTGGTTCAGCTTTATTGGTAGCAGTATTATACCACGATTTAAATAATTGTAAGAATATCCACTGGGTCCATTTGTAATATGCAGGGTCGGTAGTATCTACCTGTCTGCTCCAATCGAACGACAGGCATATTTTATCTAACTGTTCGCGGTAGCGCTTGCTGTTAATTTCGGTAGTAAGCTTTGGGTGCTGACCTGTTTGTATGGCATATTGCTCGGCCGGCAAACCAAATGAGTCGAAGCCCATAGGGTGTAATACATTAAAGCCATTCAGCCTTTTGTAACGCGCAAAAATATCGGATGCTATATAACCCAGCGGATGCCCCACGTGCAGCCCTGCGCCAGACGGATACGGAAACATATCGAGCACATAGTACTTAGGTTTCGAAAAATCATTCTCTACCCGGTAGGCTTTTTCCTGCTCCCAGTTCTTGTGCCATTTGGCTTCTATTTCACCGAAGTTATATTCCATATTTTATTGTAGTAAGTAAGGCTTGCGAATTTAGGAAAAACTATGAAGGCGCTAACTATAAGCTATGAACTATAAACGATGAATAGAAGGCAGTGTGTTAGTGGAATAGTGTGGTTTTAAATTCATAGTTTATCGTTTACCGTTCATCGTTACATATATATTATATTTGCTTTGGTATGGATAACACTGAATATAAAGAGATAGCAGGCATACGAAGCTGGGCCGAAGAGGACCGACCGCGTGAGAAGCTTTTGCAAAAAGGCTCGCATGTGTTGTCGGATGCTGAACTGATTGCCATACTGATAGGTTCGGGCGTGCCGGGAGAATCGGCGGTGGATGTGGCAAAAGCCATATTAAAGAGTGTAGATAACAACCTGAACGAACTGGGTAAATTATCGGTGCGTGATTTAAAGAAGTTTAAAGGCATTGGCGAGGCAAAGGCCATAACTATAGTAGCGGCACTCGAATTGGCTAAGCGTCGCAGAGTAGCAGAGGTAAAGCAGAAAGAAAAGATAAACGGCAGCAAAGATGTATATGAATACTTTCATCACCTAGCCGATTTACGCAGTGAAGAATTTTGGGTGATGTATTTGAACCGCGCCAATAAAATAATTACGGGACAAAAAATAAGTCACGGTGGTATAACAGGTACAGTGGCCGATACACGACTTATATTTAAAAGCGCCCTCGACCATTTTGCATGTAGCATAGTGTTGTGCCATAATCACCCGTCGGGCAATTTGCAACCGAGCAATGAAGATAAAACGCTGACCCAAAAAATAAAACAGGCAGGGCAGTTGTTAGATATAGCCATATTAGATCACCTTATAATTTCAGACGCGGGCTACTTTAGCTTTGCCGACGAAGGACTTTTATAAACGTATTTATGATAAAGATTTTAACCGTAATAGGAGCAAGGCCGCAGATCATCAAATCTGCTGCGTTGAGCAGAGCCATACGCACCCATTTTTCGAAAGATATAAAAGAGGTTATACTACATACCGGGCAACACTATGACGAGAATATGTCGGAAGTGTTTTTTAGAGAAATGGGTATACCTGCACCCGACCATAACCTGAATGTGGGGTCGGGTTCGCATGCTAAGCAAACAGCAACTATGTTAGATGGTATTGAACAGGTATTGGAAAAAGAAAAGCCACAATGTTTGGTGGTGTATGGTGATACTAACTCTACACTTGCAGCAGCGGTAGCAGCAGTTAAAATACATATACCGGTTGTGCATATCGAAGCTGGATTGCGTTCGTTTAACAAGGCCATGCCCGAAGAAATTAACCGTATTGCATGCGACCATTGCTCTACTTTGTTGTTCAGCCCGACCAAGAGTGGCTACCAAAATTTGGTGAAAGAAAATTTTAACCCCAATAACAAACCGCCTTTTACAGCTGACCGCCCGGGTATATACCATTGCGGAGATGTGATGTACGACAATACTCTCTACTTTGCTGAAGTGGCGGATAAGAACACCAAGATAATCGACAACTTAGGCTTAAAGAATAAAGAATTTATATTACTTACGATACACCGCAACAATAATACGGACGACCCTGAAAGGCTGAACAGCATTTTGAGTTCGTTGAACCAAATAAGTATTGAAAATAAGTTGGATATTGTTTTTCCGGCGCACCCGCGCACATCAAAAATGCTGGAACAAGGGCATGGTAAGAACATTGTAACTGAATTGAAGAAAAATAAACTGTTCCATATCATTCCTCCAGCATCGTTCCTTGAGATGTTGACCTTAGAGAAGAATTGCAGCATGGTATTTACGGACTCAGGAGGAGTGCAGAAGGAAGCATTCTTTTTGCACAAGCCATGCGTGGTAATGCGTGCCGAAACCGAATGGACTGAATTGGTAGAGTGTGGTAACTCTATTTTAGCGGATGCGGATGCTAAACGAATAAAAGATGCGTTTACTCAATTGAAAACAAAGCGTGAGTTTACCTACCCACCCATATTTGGTGATGGTAAGGCGGCTGAGTTTATATGCAAGGAGATGATAAAGAACTTTGGCAAGTAATGCGTAATAGAACACGGATGACACTGATTTAACGGATTAACAAGGATAAATACAATGGAACTACTGCATAAAGATATTACGGATAAGGTTATACAGGCATTCTATAAGGTATACAATGAATTGGGATTCGGTTTTTTAGAGAAAGTATATGAGAACGCAATGTATCTTGAATTGCTAAAGATGGGTATGCGTGTTGAAAAACAAAAGCACATTAAGGTGTATTATGAAGGAAGAGAAGTGGGCGAGTACTTTGCTGACTTATTTGTCGAGGGGAATGTCGTTATTGAATTAAAAGCCGCAGAGGGCTTGTGTGAGGAACACGAATTTCAATTGATAAATTATTTAAAGGCAACCGAGGCCGAGGTTGGTATTCTTTTGAACTTTGGAAAAACAGCCGTGTTTAAAAGAAAGTTATTTACAAATGATAAAAAGAAAATCAAATCTATAAATCAGTGAAAATCCGTCTAATCCGTGTCATCTGTGTTCTATTAAGGTAACTTATGTCGCAACTCCTTATATATACTCCTAAGCTTACTGCACGTATTAGCTATGTGTTTTCGCTTTTCTTCGAATCGCTTATTCAAACCTCTTTTAAGGTAACTACGGATATAAATGAATATACGAATTACTCAGGCCCTCGTTTAAATTATTCAGGTAAGACAATAGCTACTGGCGAGGTGTTCATTCATTATAAAGAATTGCTTTTTGATAAAGGAGTGAAGTCACAGAATATTACTGTTAGCGAGTGGGATGGCTTGAAAATATTTTACCGGAGCGAAGGCACTTTGCCTTTTGATGTATTTGCTGCATCATTTTATTTAGTTACCCGTTACGAAGAATATTTACCCTTTGAAGGTGATAAACACAAACGTTTCCGCCCGACAGATAGCCTTGCGCTGAAAAATAAGTTTATTGATGTGCCAATCGTGAATCTTTGGGCAGCTAAGTTGAAGGACGCTTTAAAGAAAGCCTATCAGCAACTTGAAATTACAGAGGGCACGTATACATTCACTCCGACCATTGATGTGGATGTAGCCTATGCCCACAAAGGCAGAAGTTTGGAAGTAACATTAGGGGCGTATTTAAAGGCATTATTGAAATTCGATTTTGAGGCAATTGGTAATAAAGCAAAGACTTTGATGGGCTCTCGCCCTGATGAGTATGATACTTATGAGTACCAGCAAGAGATATTTAAAAAGAATAATGTTAACCCCATTTACTTTTTCCTGGCAAGTAAGAGTAGAAGCACTTACGATAAGAATATTGCAGTCGATGGAAAGCTGTTTGAAGAGTTGGTAGAAAAAGTGAGTACGTATGCTGATGTTGGCATTCATCCTTCCTACCAATCGTTAAATGATAAGGATACAGTTGGCAAAGAGATTAAAGTGGTAGCAGATATAACCGGAGAGAAGATCGTAAAGTCTCGTCAGCACTTTTTGAGAATTACGTTGCCCGATACATACCGTTGCCTGGCTTCATTGGGTATAACTGATGAATATTCGATGGGCTTTGCAGCTTGTCCAGGTTTTAGGGCAAGTATATGCACGCCATTTTATTTTTACGATCTGCAAAAAGAAGAAGTATTGCCTATTAAATTGCACCCAACCATAGTTATGGATGGCACATTAAATGAATATATACACGTTACGCCTGATGAAGCTATTGCACTTACCCTTAAATTGGCGCAGCAGGTAAAACAATGTAAGGGTGAGTTTGTGAGTATTTGGCATAACGATACGCTGAATGACATGGGCAAATGGAAGGGATGGAAACGAGTATTTGAAACAGTTGTAGCAGAGGCGAAGTGATAAAGTATATAGCATATAAAGATATTGACCCTGTTAAGTGGGATTCGTGTATACGCAACTCGGTTAACGGAATGGTGTATGCCTATTCGTGGTACTTAGATATTGCCTGCGGCAAATGGGATGGCCTTGTAGAGGACGACTACAGAAGTGTAATGCCATTACCGCGTGGAGAGAAGTACGGGTTTAATTATACCTACCAACCGCCATTCAGTCAGCAGCACGGAGTTTTTTCTACTGCCAAAATTACAACCGAAAAAGTTCAGGACTTTTTAAAAGCCATACCGGCTAAGTATAAATATATAGAACTAAGTCTGAATACCTTTAACCGTGCCGAAGACAAATCGTTTGAAGCAGGGCAGGGGGTAACGCATTTGCTTGATCTTATTTCGCCCTACGATACGCTACATTCAAATTATACAACCCAAGCCAAACGAAATTTAAAGAAAGGATTATCGAGTTCACTAACTATTGCCAAAGCAGTATCACCCAAAAAGATAATTGATCTGTTTAAGGCTAACCGAGGCAAGAACTATGGCATAAGCTCCGCTCACTATACTATCCTTAACACCCTTATGCAAACCTGTATTAAAAAAGGCTTGGGCCAGTGTTGGGGAGTTTATACCCAAGAGAAGGAACTTTGTGCCGGGGCTTTTTTAGTAGAGAGTAACCGGAGAACTATTTTCTTGTTTTCGGGTACAAACAAAAAGGCATTTGAAACACAAGCCATGACCTTTTTGATAAACCGTTATATAGAAGAGAACGCCCAGCAAAACCTCACCTTCGATTTTGAAGGCTCAAGCGACCCTGATGTGGCACGTTTTTACAAGGGTTTCGGCGCTAAAGAAGTGCATTACATAAAGCTACGCCGCAATAACTTGCCGGCACCGGCTAAGTGGTTAAAAGAAATGCAGTTTAAAAGTAAGAGTGCAGGGAGTAAATAGCTTTAACCGCTAAGGCACAAAGGCGCTGAGAACAGTAATATTATTTTATCATCACTTTGAGGGATCTCTCACTTCGTTCGAGATGACAGAGAGTGTGTAGTTATCGAGGAGGGGTGGCGCGGCTTTGCCGCGCCACCCCTCCCCTTCTGAAGTTACACTTGTTGTCATTTCGAACGAAACAAAGTGGAGTGAGAAATCCTACAAAGAGTTAAGCTTTGAGTCATGGCCAAAGCCCATACTATATCTGCGTGTATTACCCCAGACTTAAGTCTGGGGGGTAGGTAGTGTTGGCTAATTAATGGCTTTAGCCATGAAATAAATTCCTGGCAACTTGTTTTCTGTATTACTTAAATAGGAATAGTATCGGCGTGACGAAAATCATTGTCTTTTTGTTTTAAATTTTCTATCTTTGAGGAAGTAAAACCTAAGAAGCGAAATATAAAACGACAAGGGTGTAAACAGAGTTATGATTTGGCATGAGATAAAGCAGATTGCGGGAATTTTCACACTCAGCACTGTTAAATTTGGTTTCGGAGGAGTGCCTTGGGCAGTGTTTGCGCATTACCCATTCTTTAAGGGCGTTACCATTACTACAGCCGGTGGTGTAACAGGTTCTATATTATTTGCCAATATAAGCGAGTGGGCAGTGGAACATTATGATAAATTTAAAGATCGTTATTTCCCGAAAAAGAAAGCAAGCACTAAATCGGTTTTCGATAATAAATTCTTTCATAAAGTAAAAGACAGGTGGGGACTAGCGGGCATAGCCTTTTTTACTCCGCTTATACTATCTATACCTATTGGCACTATGTTAGCTGTTAGGTTTTATGGCGATAAACAAAAGGTAATATCGTACATGCTCATTTCAATTGCAGCCTGGGATATAGTTTTGTATTTCCTCTATAATCACTTTTACGTATTTATGTCCCACTTATTTCATCACGCTTCCTGATGGGTTTCGATATACCCGAGAAACTTTTACTTCAAACCATCAACATTATTGTGTTGGCGGGCAAATCTGTTATGCAGGTTTACAGCAAGCCTTTTGATGTAGAATACAAAGAAGATCATTCGCCATTGACCGAAGCCGATAAAATATCGAACGACATTATTAGCTCGGGTTTGAAAGTTACCGAATACCCAAACATATTAAGTGAGGAAACGGCTCAGGCGCCATACGAAGAACGTAAGGACTGGAAGCACTTTTGGTTGGTTGACCCGCTTGATGGTACTAAGGAATTTGTAAAACGCAATGGAGAGTTTACTGTAAACATTGCATTAGTGCATGAGGGCGAGCCCGTATTCGGACTGATATATTTACCTGTGCCGCAAACATTGTACTATGCCATTAAAGGCCAGGGTGCATACCGCATATTAAATGCAGGTAATTACACCTACCAGTGGAACGACCAGTTAATGAAAGTTGCTGAAAAACTACCCCTGTTTAAAACCAAGCGCGATTATACCATTGTTGCCAGTCGCTCGCATCTATCACCCGAAACGGAAGCATATATTACCAAAGAAAAACAAAAGCACGGAACGGTAAATACGGTTTCTGCCGGAAGCTCAATTAAGTTTTGTATAGTAGCCGAAGGTAAAGCCGATGCCTACCCTCGCTATGCCCCCACCATGGAATGGGACAGCGCCGCCGGACAAATTATTGTTGAAGAAACAGGTAAGCAAGTGTTGAATGTAAATACCAATAAGCCTTTAGCTTACAACAAAAAAAGTTTGCTCAATCCGAGTTTTTTGGTGGAGTAAACGATGTTTTTTTACTTAAAAAGGGCAGTTAAGTCATATTTGCCATACTGAGCATTTTTTACATCATCTGTACTTATTAGGTTAACCGAAGCCAGAAAATAAAGCTGCTTTTTATAGAATATAAACGGGGTATTCTCATATGGGAATTCAACCGATGCCAGAAAAAAAGTTTGATTGTCAAAAAATAAATAATTCCCAACCTCTTTTTCATGATCAAATCCTGAAAGTTTTCTTTTATGATACACTTTTTTGAAATTCTCATCTAAGCATATTATTGTATCTCTATGGCAACCGTAACAGGTATAATGAATACCATGCTGTCCAACTACAGAATCTTTAGCTGTCTCGAAACTTATATATAGTTTTTGGACTGTGTCGGGTAAGTCCTGGAAAAATAATTTGGTTTTGGGTTGATTGTTTATCGAATCTTGAGAGCAAGAAACAAATGTGAGAATTACTACTAAAAGCAATAATTGTACCAAGTGAATTTTATTTTTTGATGCATTCAATTTCATAAACCAAATATAGAACATTCAGAAAATAAGCAGTTGCCCTGTTGAAAACCCGTTTGTTTGCTTCTTGAATAAAGGCTTAAAAGGCGCTACTTTTGTAAGTAACGATAAGCTATGAACGATGAACTATGAATGGAGAATAAAGGTTTGGAATGTGTTGAATAGGACAACAACAAAATAAAAACTCTACTACGACAGAAACCGACATTTTGCGACACGTTTTAAAGCCCCTTTAGGACTTGGGTCAATCGTCAAAGTAGGGTTACAAAACCACAAAAAAATTCACCGCATTTAATATTGAAAGTCAATAGGTTGATGGGTGACAAAACAACGTGTTTGTAACCCCATTACGGCGGTTTTGAATCTGTGAAAATTTGTGTGATCTGTGGTGAAATTAAATACTGAGATTACCATATCCGCCAACCCGCGGATTCGCAATGATGGGAATAATCCTCCCCCCTGCCCCCTCCAGCGGGGGACAAATAGCGCCCTAATGCAATGAAATCAGTGAAAATCTTATTCAATCTGTGTCATCTGCATTCTATTGTCTTTTTAATCGGAATAGATACTTCGAGAGCCTGAGCATGACAAGAAAACGTGCCTATATATGGCATTTTCTGACTATTATTGCAGTAACTAATACAAAAACATGGCAAAAACAGCCCTTATAACAGGAGTAACCGGACAGGATGGAGCGTATTTAGCAGAATCGCTATTAAAGAAAGGGTATATAGTGCATGGCATTAAGCGCCGTAGTTCTATGTTCAACACCCACCGTATCGATCACCTGTATACCGATACTCACGAAGCCAAGACCAATTTTTATCTTCACTTTGGCGATTTGACCGATTCTACTAATATCATTCGTATAGTACAAGAAGTACAACCTGACGAAATATATAACCTTGCTGCACAATCGCACGTTCGCGTGTCGTTCGAAACACCTGAATATACAGCTAATGCAGATGCTGTTGGAACATTGCGTGTATTAGAAGCCATCCGCATATTGAAGATGGAAGGCAAGAGCAAATTCTACCAGGCTTCCACATCAGAATTATATGGCCACGTGCAAGAGATACCTCAACGTGAGACCACGCCATTTTACCCACGTAGCCCTTATGGCGTTGCTAAGCTTTATGCATATTGGATAACCAAGAACTACCGCGAAGCTTACAACATGTATGCTTGCAACGGAATATTATTTAACCACGAGAGCCCTATACGTGGCGAAACATTCGTTACCCGTAAAATTACCCGTGCTGCTGCTAAAGTTAAATTGGGTTTGCAGAAGAAATTGTTTTTAGGAAATCTGGATGCTGAAAGGGACTGGGGCCACGCTAAAGACTATGTAGAAGGTATGTGGATGATGATGCAACAAGATATATCTGACGATTACGTTTTGGCAACAGGCCGCAAAATATCAGTGCGTAAGTTTGTTGAAATGGCTTTTGGCGAAGTGGGTATAGAACTTGAATGGAAAGGCAAAGGTGTTGATGAAAAGGGTATTAACAAAGCTACCGGCGAAGTTATACTCGAGATAGATGCCAAGTATTTCCGCCCTACTGAGGTTGATCTGTTAGTGGGCGATGCATCAAAAGCATTTAAGAAATTCGGATGGAAACCTAAACTGACCATTGAAGATTTAGTAAAAGAAATGGTAGCCAGCGATGTGGAGTTGTTTAAAAAAGACAAGTACCTGATGGAAGGTGGCCACAAGGTGATGAACTTTAATGAATAGTATTTGTTAATGGAAAAGAATGCCAAAATATATGTAGCAGGACACCGTGGTATGGTGGGCTCGGCTATTATCCGTAAGCTTAATACCTTAGGCTATACCAATATTATTACCCGCGGTTCTAAGGAACTCGACCTGCGGAAGCAGCAAGATGTTTTTGATTTTTTTGCTGCCGAAAAACCTGATTATGTGTTTTTATCGGCGGCAAAAGTTGGTGGCATACAAGCCAACAATACGTATCGTGCCGAATTTTTGTACGATAACCTGCTGATTGAAGCAAACGTTATTCATGCCTCGTATTTGAGCAAGGTGAAGAAGTTGATGTTCTTGGGTTCATCGTGTATATACCCTAAAATGGCACCGCAACCACTTAAGGAATCTTATTTGCTCACCGGCACATTAGAATATACCAACGAACCTTATGCCATTGCAAAAATTGCAGGCATTAAGTTGTGCGAATCATATAGATTGCAATATGGTTGCAATTTTATATCGGTTATGCCTACCAACTTATATGGTCCGAATGATAATTACGATTTGAATAATTCGCACGTGTTACCAGCGCTGTTGCGTAAGTTCCATGCTGCTAAGGTTGAAAACAAACCAGATGTGGTGGTATGGGGCTCAGGCTCTCCACTACGTGAGTTTTTGCATGTAGATGATTTGGCTGACGCCTGCTACTTTTTAATGCAAAACTATAACGAAGCCGAACTGGTAAACATTGGTACCGGTACTGATATAACTATTAAAGACCTTGCCCTACTGGTAAAGAAGATAAGTGGCTACGAAGGCAAATTAGAATTTGATGCTACCAAACCCGATGGCACACCGCGTAAACTAATGGATGTAACCAAGCTGCATAACCTGGGTTGGCAACATAAGATAAGCCTTGAAGAAGGTATTAAGATGGTTTACCGTGATGTGGAGCAAATGGTATTTGCATAGGACAACCACTAAAAGCACAAAGAAACTCGGAGAAGAAATAAATTGAGAAAAAAAATACACATACTTTTTTCGGTACTTGTACTGTTTTCATTCTCAATACTTCATGCACAGCAGTTAAATTACTTTCTCAATCAGGAATACGCCTCGTATTACGATCAGGCATTGAACAGCCCCGATGCTTCAATTCATACAGGTTTTAAGCCTTTGCTGGCATCGCAGGTAAATCAATATGTGTCCAGCGATTCAATACGCGGGTATAATTATTCCGGTCCAAGGCGTTCGTGGTTTTACCGCAAGTTTTACAGAGAAAATCTATTCATCATTCACGATACTGCGCATAAATTCTGGGCCACTATCGATCCGCTTTTCAATTTCCAGGCATCAGATGATAAAGGAGATTCAGCAAGAAAGTTTTATGAGAACACCCGTGGCTTTATGATACAGGCGGGCATTGGCGATAAGTTTGCCTTTTCAACTTCATTTTACGAAGACCAAGCAAGCTTCCCTTACTACGTAGATAATTTTGTACAGGCCTATGGAGTAGTTCCGGGGCAGGGTAGGGTAAAGCTTTTGAACTCTACAATAGGCAATTCCTTTTATGATAACGGGTACGATTTCTCAGTATCGGAAGCATACATGACCTACACATTATCTAACCACTTTAGTTTTCAGTTAGGACAGGGTAAAAATTTTGTAGGTGATGGGTATCGTTCGCTACTATTATCTGATAACAGTTTTGATTATCCTTATTTTAAAGTAACCACCACATTTGGTAAGTTTCAATACACCAATTTGTATTGTCTGTTTATGAATACAAATCAGGAACTATTATCGATATCCGCTGAAGGATTATTTCAGCGCAAGGCAGCTAACATTCAATATTTAAGTTGGAACATTACCAATAGATTAGAGCTTGGAATTTTTCAAGCCCTTATATGGCAGGCATCAGATAGTATTACCAATAAGCAATCATACAACTTAAACTACTTCGATCCGATTATAGGGGTTAGTGCAGCCCGTTATGGACTAGATAATAACAACCACAGCGTGTTATTAGGTTCTACCATAAAGTATAAAGTAAACAGTAATATATTGGCATATGGGCAATTGGTGGTTGATGGCACAGGGCCTTCAAACTCAATAAGCGATAAAACAGGTTACCAGTTGGGTTTGAAATTTTACAATCACCTGGGTGAACTGATGTTGGAATACAACCAGGTAAGGCCATATACTTATACAAGCATAAATAATGCCGAAAACTATACCAATTATAACCAGGCCTTAGGAGATCCCTTAGGTGCCAACTTTAAAGAATTGAATGCACAGATTAATTTCCACTTTGCCAAACACTTCACCTTTCACGCCGAAATTGATTATGCCATAATGGGAGGAAATGAAATGAATACAAATTATGGTGGTGACGTTTTCCTATCAGATACAGCGAGCACAAAAAGCATCACAAATGTTAAAACCGGGCAAGGCTTACGAGGCAACCTAAATTACATTGATGGACACATCAGTTACCTCATGAATCCTAAAACGAATATGAACATAGTTTTGGGTGTTACCCACCGCACCTTCAATGAACCTTCAGTTTCGTATAACAGTCCCGTTACCACTATGTTCTATATTGGGTTCCGCACCAGTATAAACAACAGCTATTTCGACTTTTAGGGAATTTTAACAATAATTTGGTCGTTTTTAAGTTTGCTTTTGTAGCTTTGCACGCTTATAAAGTATTAGAGGTAAATTTAATGGTAGAAAATGGTATAGATAAGTCCCGGATTCCCAAGCATGTAGCTGTTATAATGGACGGCAACGGACGCTGGGCAAAGCAAAAGGGAAAATCGAGGATATTTGGCCACAAGAACGGGGTTAAAGCTGTTCGCGATACCATTGAAGTAGCAGCGGAATTAGGAGTAGAATATATTACCCTTTATGCCTTTTCGACCGAGAACTGGAACAGGCCGAAAGATGAGGTTACAGGCTTAATGGAGTTATTGGTTTTTACCATTAATAAAGAGATAAAAACCCTAATGAAAAATGAGATAGCCCTTCAGGCAATTGGCGATTTAAAAAGCCTGCCTAAAAGATGCTATGATGAGTTGATGAAAGCCATTGAAAAGACCTCGGTAAATAAGCGCATGACTCTTGTTCTGGCACTTAGCTACAGTTCGAAATGGGAAATACTGGATGCCATAAAGAAACTGGCAACCCAGGTAGAAAAAAAGAAACTGGCTCCGGCCGATATTAATGAAGAACTTTTTACTCAGTATCTCTGCACTTCCTCCATACCTGACCCTGAACTGCTTATACGCACCAGCGGAGAGCACAGGATCAGCAACTTTCTTTTGTGGCAAATTGCCTATTCAGAACTTTACTTTACTGAAAAACTATGGCCCGATTTCAGGAAAGATGACTTTAAAATGGCTATTGCCGACTATCAAAAGAGAGAAAGGCGTTTTGGAAAAACAAGTGAACAATTAAGCAACGTAATGCAATAATGAAAAACATTTCCGGTAAAGCATTCCTCCTGTATATATTTATTCTTGTTTCGCTTGGCGCTTCGGCGCAGGTTAAAATAAGTGCAGATAGCAACAAGTTTGATCCTAATAATCCGAAAGAATATATCCTTGCTGAACAGCCTACCGTTACCGGTGCCGATCACATGGATAAGAATGTTCTCTTGCTTATTTCTGGCTTAACAGTTGGCGAAAAAATGCAGGTACCGGGCCAGAAAATTACCGATGCTATTAAGAATATTTGGAAACAAGGTTTGTTTGAAGACGTGCAGGTGTACGTTACCAAAATTGAAGGCGACAAAGTATATTTAGGTATAACAGTTGTTGAACGCCCAAGGTTATCGAAGTTCACATTCCGTGGAGTATCGAAGGGTGAAGCTAATGACCTGAGAGATGAAATTAAATTAGTAAGGGGTAAAGTTGTAACCGACTTTTTGTTGGCTGATGTAAAGCAACAAGTGATAAAGAAGTTTAAGGATAAAGGGTATTCAGATGTTTCGGTAGATATAAAGGAAAACGCCGATTCGAGTTTAACCAATTCGGTAATACTTTTTATTGATGTAAAACGTGGCCCACGGATCAAGATACATGATATTATTTTCCATGGTAATTCAGCATTAACTGCAGGCCAGTTGAGAAGGTCGATGAAAGAAACAAAGAAAAAGAATTTCATCTATTCTATTTTCAAGCCATCGAAAATGATACCGGATGATTATGCTGATGACAAGCAAAAGATAGTAGCCAAGTATAACAGCAAAGGGTACCGCGATGCCCGGATAGTGAAGGACAGTATATATGGCGTTGCACCGGGCCTTATTAATGTGGAAATATGGATAAACGAAGGACATCGTTACTACTTCGGTAATATTAAGTGGATAGGTAATTCGAAGTATACAACTCGTACACTGAATGCAGTCCTTAATATTAAAAAGGGCGATGTATATAATTCAGAAATGTTAAGCGAGCACCTGAATTCAAATCCTAACGGTAATGATATCATGTCGTTATATATGGATAATGGTTATTTGTTCTTCCAGGTAACTCCGGTTGAAACATACGTGCATAACGATACCATTGATATGGAAATGCACATATATGAAGGTAACCAGGCAATAGTGAACAACGTAACTGTTACCGGTAACGACAAGACCAACGATAAGATAATTATGCGCCAGATACGTACCCAGCCTGGCGATCTGTTCAGGCGTTCGGATGTTATACGTACACAACGGGAATTATCGCAGTTAGGTTATTTCGATCCAGAAAAAATGAACGTTACACCTACACCTAATCCGGTAGATGGTACCGTGGATATTAACTACCAGGTTGCAGAGAAATCATCTGACCAGGTTGAATTATCAGGTGGTTGGGGTGGTGGCCTTGGTTTTGTGGGTACCGCAGGTATAAGTTTCAAAAACTTCTCGTTAAAGAGTGCATTGACCGGTGGTAAAGAAGCTTGGAGGCCAATACCAACGGGTGACGGACAGCAGATAAGTTTAAGATTCCAGGCAAACGGATTGCCATACCAGTCGCTTAATTTAAGTTTTGTACAGCCTTGGGTAGGCGGTCATAAACCAAACTCATTAAGCTTTACTATGTTCACTACAACTGAAAGTAATGGCCTGCCATTAAGTGATCCGGGTAGGGAATCTATCAATATTAAAGGTGTATCAGTAGGCTACGGAGTGCCACTTAGGTTCCCTGATGACTATTTCTCTGCATTATTCTCTTTGAACTACCAATATTACACCGTACATAACTACGCTTCTACCTTTATATTCGGTAATGGTTATGCTACCAGTATAAGCCCTAAAATTACAATCGAGCGTAACTCACAGGGTAATAACCCTATATACCCAACAACGGGTTCTGATATTAAGCTGTCTGGAGAATGGACACCACCTTGGTCTTTATTGAAGGCACAAGAAGACTATAAGGATGAAACGCCTGAACAGAAATACAAATTATTGGAATTCCAGAAGTATAAGTTCACCGCTTCGTGGTTTGCATCACTTACCAACTTTAAAGGTAAAGAAGGTAGCGAAGGCCATAATGTGGTATTAAATGCACGTGTAGGCTTTGGTATTTTGGGCGATTATAACTCAAATCTTGGTTTCTGTCCATTCAACAGGTTCTATTTGGGTGGTAGTGGTTTAACAGGCTATTCGTTAGTAGATGGCCGTGAAATTATTGCCCTAAGAGGATATGATGATGGAACACTTTCTCCTTCAACAGGTGGCGTGTCTATAGCCAAGTATACTTTAGAGTTACGGTACCCAATATCGCTTAACCCTCAGGCTACAGTTTACATCCTGGGCTTTGCCGATGCGGGTAATTCATGGAGTAGTATTACGGCGTTTAACCCGTTCAATGTGTATAGGGCAGTTGGTCCGGGTGTGCGTATATTCCTGCCCATGTTTGGCTTGTTAGGTTTTGACTACGGCTGGAGGATCGATAACGTACCAAGCGATCCGGGCATGCAACGTGGCCAATTTGTCTTCACTATTGGTCAGAATTTGGGTGAATTATAAAAAATAGTAATTTCGTCGGCGTTTTAAAGTCGGCAACAAATCAATTTAAAGCCATGAAAAAGATTCTTTTTACTCTTCTGATTTTTGCAGGGAGCATTTTGGCTACCCACGCACAGAAGTTTGCTTATGTCGACAGTCAGTACATACTTTCAAAAATACCTGATTATAAAGTAGCGCAAGATCAGCTTAACCAATTGTCAATTCAATGGCAAAAGGAAATAGAAGCCAAGTATTCTGAAATTGATCAGTTATACAAAGCTTATAAAGCGGACGAAGTATTGCTTACCGCTGAAATGAAACAAAAGCGCCAGGCAGAAATTGAAAAGAAAGAGCAAGAAGCAAAAGATCTGCAAAAGCAACGTTTTGGTGTGAATGGCGATCTGTTTAAAAAACGCCAGGAGCTGGTAAAGCCATTACAGGATAAAATTTACGCTGCAGTACAATCGCTGGCAGAAAGAGAAAACCTGGCAGTAATATTCGATAAATCGAGCGATATGACCATGTTGTACAGCAATGTTAAGTATGATAAGAGCGACGAAGTGCTTAAAGACATGGGCTACAGCACCGGTGAAGGAAATAAAACAAAACAATAAAAACAGCAAACAACAAACCGCAATATGAAAAAAATAGCACGTATCACTTTATTAATTGGAGCAGTAATTTGTTCTTTATCAGTAAGCGCCCAAAAGATAGGCCATGTTAGTCTCGATTCGCTTTTAAAAGGCATGCCTGAATCTGATTCAGCTAAGAAATCATATAGCGTATACGCACAACAACTAGAAGTTACTTTAGAAAATTTCCAAAAGGAATTTCAACAAAAATACCAGGACTACCAAAGCAACCAAGCTAGCTATACCGGTATTGTAAAGCAGAGCAAAGAACAAGAGCTTAACGACATGAACCAACGTATTCAGTCTTTCCAACAACAAGCTCAGGTTTCATTACAACACTTTGGCGATTCTATTCAACGCCCTGTAATTGCTAAGGCTAAGAGTGCAGTTAGCGCAGTAGCTAGAGAGAATGGTTACAAGTATGTATTAGATACAAGCCAGGGGTTTGTAATATACTTTGAAGATACCGATGACCTTTATCCAATGGTTGCTAAGAGACTTGGTATTAAGCCGAAGAGTGCATCTGCACCTTCTACTATGCCAAAGGGCAAGTAATAAGCTAACATATTTACTATGGCATCAGTTAAGTTAGATGCGAGCCAACCTATAGGCCTGTTCGATTCCGGAATAGGAGGGCTTACTGTTGCGCGTGCCATACGTGAACGTTTACCGAAAGAGAAGCTTATATATTTTGGAGATACGGCCCATTTGCCTTATGGCGATAAGTCACCCGATTCTATAAAGTATTACTCCATACGCATTGCGCAATTTTTGCTTGATAGCAATTGCAAGATGATAGTTATTGCCTGTAATACGGCATCGGCTTTGGCCTATGAAACCGTCAGGGACTTTGTTGGTAAGCGCGCACTAGTGGTAAATGTTATTGACCCGGTAGTTACTAAAATAATGGCTAAGCCCAAACTGAAACGTATTGGGGTTATTGGCACAAAAGGCACCATCAAATCGGGCATACACGCTAAGAAGCTTGTTGAGGCAAACAAGAACCTTGAAGTACATGGACTTGCAACACCATTGTTAGTGCCGATGATCGAAGAGGGTTTCTTTAATAACAAGATAAGCTATGCTGTTATCGATTCCTATTTATCTCGTCCGAAGCTTAAGAAGATAGATGCACTTATATTAGGCTGTACTCACTATCCATTGATCAAGAAAGAAATAGAAGCGATTTATAAAGGCAAGGTTCCACTGATTGATTCGGGTGATGAGGTTGCTGAATATGTATACCATTTACTGAAAAAAGATAAGCTCCTAAATACTTCAACTAAGAAGCCAATACATAGGTTCTACATTTCCGACTATACTGAAGCGTTTGAAAAGAACACCAACTTCTTTTTTAACGAGAAGATAAAACTGGAAGAAGCACGTATCTGGAAGTAAGTATTAAGGAGTACTATTCGAAACAGGTAACACCTTACCATTATAAAAACTGGCTCCGTTCAAGGCAAAGTCAGCTATATAGCTTGCCATTTGTATTGGTTTCATATTCGCTCTTTCGCCAGGAAATGCCTGAGTAAACATTTCGGTTTGTACGGCACCTATACAAAGACAGTTAACCGATATATTACGCCCTTTAAATTCTTCTGCCAAGCATTCCGTTAAGTTAGCTAGTGCCGCTTTGCTCGAACTGTATGCACTAAGCCCAGGAAACTTTGAACTGCCCTGGTAACCACCCATACTGCTTATGTTTACAATATGTGTAGGTTGTTGGCCTTTGCCCATATAAGGTAGTAGAGAACGTATCAGGTCGAAGCTAGAAAGCACATTGGTTCGGTAAACGGTATCAATATCCTCGCGCGTTAATTCTTCGAAAGGTTTATTTATTAGTATTCCTGCATTATTGACTAATATGTCGACACTGCTAATAGAAGAAAGTAATTCTGGTATCAAGCCATGCTTAAAATCGCCATTACCAAGGTCGAATACCATCGGGTATATTTTAGCTCCCGGGTATTGGTACTGGCATTCTCTTTTCAGTTGTTCCAACTTTAATCGGTTGCGTGCTATAATAACCACCTTGTTGTTTACATTCTGTGCAAACAACTTTGCCATTTCATAACCAATTCCTTTACTAGCTCCGGTAATAATAATATTCATAGTCCTGTTTTAAGTGCTATAAAAGTAACGCTATTTTATCAAATCAGTTCTTTAATGTAAACTTGCACTTGTAATGAATAATGCTCAACTCGGATATCTTTTAGCCTTCATGGCTATGTTCGTTAGTAGTCTTTCGAACTTTCCATTTACGGATGCTGCCCGCAAGTGGGGCTCTGTAGCACTGAATCATTACCGATTGGTGGTAGCTTTTATTGTGCTCACTATACTTTGTATGGCTATTGATAGAATAAGTATTGTTGAATTATTTACAGGCCCCACATTAAACCAATATATTTTTATTGGCCTATCGGGTATTTTAGGTTTAGCTGTTGGCGATTATTTTGGCTTTCATGCTATGTCAATTCTAGGGGTTCGTATATCAAGCATATTTAATACCATTGCACCGGTAGCAACATTGTTATTCGGCTTATTGATGCTGAATGAAGGTATGAGTCTTATTGGTGTTATAGGCATGGCTATAAGTATTGGCGGAATGATATGGTTCCTTACATCAGGGACTAGGGAGGACAGGCCACCTGAGTCGAAACATGGAAGCATAAACAAAGGAATTTTATTTGGTATACTGGCAGGGCTTTGCCAGGGTTTTCACATTGTAGTTGCCAAAAAAGGTTTTTTAGATACTACTTATCATATAACGCCGTTGCATGCTACATGGATACGGATACTTATAGCCATGCTCGGCTATTATGCTTTTACTATTGCCAGAGGCAGGCTTCATAAAGATGTAATAGTAATTGTGCGCGAGGGTAAAGAAATAATTACTAAAGTAACCCTGGCTACAATATGGGGTTTGGTATTATCTATTGTTTTAGCCATGTGGAGTATCACACTATGCAAGGTAGCTGCGGCACAAACCATTTTATCGCTCATACCAATAGTATTGGTGCCACTTACATATTTGGTATACAAAGAGAAAATGGCGGTGAAATCAATGATTGCAGCAGTTGTTTCCGTTGTAGGTGTAATGGTACTTATATGGCGAGAAGATATTGCCCATTATTTACAATCGTATTTACATTAATCTGTAACTTTGTATGATACTAACCAATTAAAAAATGGCTATAAAAAGAGAATTGCTGGTTGATAAACTTATAGATAAGAAGTTTTTTAATACTGTTTATATAAGCAAGGCCGATGAAGAGAAGGCCAATAAAGACCATGTAGAAGCGTTGGTAGAGCTTTTGTGCGATACCCGCTATAAATCATCAAGGCAAGAAGTGTATGCGTTTTTAAAGAAAGAACCTAAGGCCGTAGAATTGCTTATGCGTGCTATTGTAGAAGCTACCGGAGATAAAAAGACACTTGTGGCAGCTTGCTGGGAATCGAATATTGATTGTACTCCCTTTCTGCCATTCTTTACCGAAGTGGCCATTAATGAAGACTTCGAGGTTACTATGGAAGCCCTTACCGTTATAGAACAAATAACCGGAGAAGTAAGCCCGCAACTGGCAACACAACTTATTAATAAAGTACAGGCTGGTTATGCGGCGCAGGCAAATACTCCTAAGGCAGCTTTATTGCTCGATTTAGTTGATTTATTAAGCAGGTGGGTGTAGTTAGTAAATTCAACAACTTATTTGTATGGGCAATATTTGCGTTGCTTTTATCCTCATGCAGTCTTATTCAAAAAAAGCAAGAGCCTAAAGAAAAACCAATTGCAAGGGTATACGAGGTTTATTTATATCCCAACGATATTAAAGGCCTTGTTCCTAAAGAAGCTAAACCAGTTGATAGCGTTGCGATAGTTAAAGACTTCATTCAGCATTGGATGGAACAACAAGTATTGTTGCACCAGGCTGCCAATAACCTCAATCAGCAGGAAATGGACCTTTCGAAACAGATAGAGGACTATAAGAATTCGCTTATTATTTATTCCTACGAAAAGGAACTGGTAAGGGAAAAGCTTGATACGAACGTAAGCGAAGCTGAAATTCAAAAGTATTACGACGATAACAAGAAGGATTTTCAGCTGAAGAATGATATTGTAAAGATCATTTACGTGAAGGTGGGTAAAAAATCACCCGGCGTTGATAAGCTGAAGAGCCTTATGATGTCCGATAACGCAAAAGATCGCGATAAGCTTTCGAAATACTGCTACCAATACGGACAAAACTTTTTTTTGAATGATAACGCCTGGCTGATGTTTGATGATGTATTAAAAGAAATACCTATTCAAACTTATAACCAGGATCTGTTTTTGCAAAATAATAATAACCACTTTGTGCAGATTGAAGATACTGCCAGTATTTATTGCGTGAGTATTAAAGGCTATATGATAAAGAACAGTTTGTCTCCACTATCATTCGAAAAAGAGAATATTGAAAAAATATTACTCAACAAGCGCAAGATGGATCTGATTGATGAGATGAAAAAAAATCTTTACAACGAGGCCCAGAACCATAACGACGCGCAGACGTATTAAAAAGCTTACTTTCTCTTTTTAGCTCCTGAAAACTTATGGCCAAAGTTCTTTCTGTATGATTCAGGTGCGTAGTCGGGCCCTGCACCTAATTCTGCAGGAATAGGAAGTTTTGGAACTTCGCTGCCAATAAGGTCTTCTATCTTCTTGAATTTATACTGGTCGTCAGGGTTTATAAAGGTCAATGCTTCACCTTTCGATTCTGCTCTGGCAGTTCTTCCAATACGGTGTATGTAATCTTCCGCATCACGGGGTACATCGTAGTTTATAACCAATCCAATGGAGTCTATATCAATACCACGAGAGAGTATATCGGTAGCAACAAGTACATTTAACTTTCGACTCTTATACTCGCGCAATACTTCATTGCGTTTCTCCTGTTCCAAATCCGAGTGTATGGCAGCAGCATTAATACCTGCTTTGCGCAATTCGCGTTCCATATCTTTCACCTTTTCTTTGGTGCCCGAGAATATTAAAACGCTTTCAATTTTCTTTTCTTTTAAAATACTACGGAGTAATCCTATCTTCTGGGTATCGTAAACCACATAAGCACCTTGGGTTACACCAACTGCTGGTTTCGACAGAGCAATGTTTATCTGGTCAGGTTCATGTAATATTTTTTTTGCGAGGTCGCGTATTTTGTTTGGCATAGTAGCCGAAAACAAAAGGCTTTGTCTTTGCTTGGGTAAAAAGCTAATTATCTTGCTAATGTCCTCATTAAAGCCCATATCGAGCATGCGGTCAGCCTCATCGAGCACAAGGTGCTTAATATGGTTGAACTTTACATAACCCATATTTAAATGCGATATGAGCCTGCCGGGTGTAGCAATAATAATATTGGCACCGTGCATCAATGCTTTCTTCTCCTGTTCATATGATGCACCATCGTTGCCACCATAAATTGCCAAAGCGCTTACCGAAGCAAAATAGGTAAAGCCCTGTATGGCTTCATCAATTTGTATAGCCAGTTCGCGGGTAGGTACAATTATAAGGGTATCTACCGTGGTGGTTTTTTCCTTTATTATTTTGTTGATAATAGGCAGTAAAAAGGCAGCTGTTTTACCGGTACCCGTTTGGGCACAGGCTATAATGTCGCGGTTAGCTGATATTATGGGTATAGCTTGTTGTTGTATGGGGGTGGGTAGTTTAAAACCCATTGAAAGTAATCCTTCTGTAAGCTCGGGTTCAAAGTTAAAGTCCTGGAAAGTCAAAGTATGTAAATGAATGTATAAATTATGTATCCTAGCAAAGATACTGAAAAAAGGCGAGAGCTGAACCATTCCCGCGCTTTAGCTAACTTGCCATAGTATGTTTTTACCCATGTAAAAACCAAGTTCGCCGAAAGTATGTGTGTGGTTGAGTAATAGGGCTTTACCTTTATAATTACAAACCAAAAACAAAAACCAATATGAGTAATTTACTGTATTTAATAGCGGTTATTCTGGTAATACTTTGGCTTATAGGTTTCGTTGGTTACCATGCCGGCGGACTTATACATATATTACTTGTTATAGCCATTATAGCCGTATTATTAAGGCTTATACAAGGAAAGGACCCGGTTTAAAAGCGGGCTTATTCAGGGAAGATAGCCACAGATTCACAGATTATTATTTTAATATTTGTGTATCTGTGGCATCTTTGTTTAGTTGTTAATTAAGCTATATTTGCGGGTATATAAATTCCAATATAGCTATGAATTTCCAACTGACCGAAGAGCACTTAATGATACAAAAAGCTGCTCGCGATTTTGCTAATGAAACCCTTAAGGCTGGTGTAATTGAACGCGATGAGCTGCAGAAATTTCCGAAAGAAGAAATAAAGAAACTCGGCGAGCTTGGTTTTATGGGTATGATGGTTAGTCCCGAATACGGCGGTGGCGGTATGGATACCGTATCGTATGTATTGGCAATGGAAGAAATTTCTAAGATAGATGCATCTGTATCGGTGTGTATGTCGGTAAATAATTCATTAGTTTGCTGGGGCCTTGAAAACTTTGGCACCGAAGAACAAAAGCGTAAATACCTTGTGCCGCTTGCTAAAGGTGAAATTATTGGAGCATTCTTGTTGTCAGAACCTGAAGCAGGTTCTGATGCTACATCGCAACACACAACTGCTATTCCTAAAGGAGATAAATATATTTTAAACGGTACCAAGAACTGGATCACCAATGGCAATAGCGCATCGGTGTATTTGGTAATTGCACAAAGCTACCCTGATAAGAAACATAAAGGCATCAATGCTTTTATAGTTGAAAAGAATTCGAAGGGTGTTGTGGTTGGTAAAAAAGAAAATAAACTTGGCATACGTGGTTCTGATACACACTCCATCATGTTTACTGATGTAGAAGTGCCTGCAGAAAACCGTATCGGCGAAGATGGATTCGGGTTTAAATTCGCTATGAAAACCCTTTCGGGCGGACGTATCGGCATTGCATCACAAGCCTTGGGTATTGCTTCGGGCGCTTATGAATTAGCGCTTGCATACTCAAAGGAAAGAAAAGCATTTGGTGTGCCTATTAGCCAACACCAGGCAATTCAGTTTAAGCTCGCCGATATGGCAACTCAAATTGATGCAGCTCGTTTGCTTTGCTTAAAAGCAGCGTGGTTAAAAGACCAACACCTTGATTATACCCAAGCCGGAGCAATGGCTAAGGTATTCGCATCGAAGGTGGCTATGGATACTACTACCGAGGCTGTTCAAATACATGGTGGTTACGGTTATGTAAAGGAGTATCACGTTGAGCGTTTAATGCGCGATGCTAAGATCACCCAGATTTACGAGGGTACTACCGAGGTACAGAAGATCGTTATCTCGCGTGGGGTTCTTACTGCGTAGCCCTTCAATTACGAATTAAAAATTACGGATTACGAATCGAAAAGTAGTTCGTTATTGGGAGGAACGAAGCAATCTCCATACTAACATAATATTTGCGTGGATTTAGCACACCGGTGAAGCCTGCATGAGTTCATTATAATATGAGCAAGTTACGAATAATCCTTTGCATCTATGTGTCGTATCCTGTCGTCTAAACTCTTCACCTTACGTGCCGAGACTTTTGTGCAACGGTAGTTTGCGTTAGGGATAGTAGCGGAAAGCCGGGAGCGTAGCGAGGACTTGAAGCGTATAGCCCGACCCGAGGAACGAGGGGAACGCCCAAAGAAAAAAGAAAGAGATTAAATTACTTAGTAGTAAGCTTCTCAAGCTCGTTAGCGAGGTCTTCGCCACGTAAACCCTTAGCTATAATAACGCCATCGGCATTAAGCAAAAAGTTAGTAGGTATGGAGCTTACACCATACGCAGCAGCAGCAGATGACTGCCATCCCTTTAAATCGCTAACATGATCAGGCCAAATAAGTCCGTCATGCTTAATAGCACCAATCCAAGGGTCATGGTCCCTATCTAACGATACACTGTAAATTTTAAAACCCTTAGCGGCTTTAAATTTAGCACTATGGTATTTGTTGTAAGTAGCAACTACATTAGGGTTTTCGCCACGGCAAGGGCCGCACCACGATGCCCAGAAATCTACCAGCACCACACTGCCACGTAATGAATAAAGATCAATTACTTTGCCATTAGGGTCGCTAAGCTTAAGGTCAGGGGCAAGGTTGCCAATTTCTAAGCCTACAGCATTACCCTTAGGTTGTGCTTGTTCAGTGTTTTTAGTTGTAAATGCAACAATTGCAAAGGCTACTGCTGCAAGGGCTAATATTATATTGAAACGTTTCATAGTCTGATTTATATATAACAAATATAGCTATTTTCTTACAATTTCGGCACCAATACTACGCAAACGTTGCTCAATATTCTGGTAACCACGGTCTATCTGTTCAATATTATGTATGGTGCTTTTGCCCTGAGCGGATAATGCGGCAATAAGCAGGGCTACACCGGCACGTATATCGGGCGATGTCATAGATATACCTTTTAACGAATGCTCATGGTTCATACCTATTACTGTTGCACGGTGAGGATCGCAAAGTATAATTTGTGCGCCCATGTCAATCAGTTTATCGACAAAGAACAGACGGCTCTCAAACATCTTTTGGTGAATGAGTACACTTCCTTTGGCTTGTGTAGCTACAACCAATATTACGCTTAATAAGTCAGGCGTTAACCCCGGCCAAATAGCATCGGCAATGGTTAATATTGAACCATCCATAAAGGTATCTATCTCATAATGCTCTTGTGAGGGCACGTAAATATCATCACCCCGTTTTTCCATTTGAATGCCCAGGCGTTGAAACACAGATGGAATTACTCCTAGGTGTTCGTAGCCGACATTCTTGATCGTTATTTCTGATTTAGTCATAGCAGCAAGTCCAATAAAGCTGCCAATTTCAATCATATCGGGTAATATGGTGTGTGTGCAACCCTTTAGTGAGGCAACACCTTCAATATTCAATAAGTTAGAACCTACACCGGTAATTTTTGCACCCATGCTGTTAAGCATACGGCACAGTTGTTGTATGTATGGCTCGCAGGCAGCGTTATATATTGTTGTGGTGCCTTCGGCAAACATAGCAGCCATAATAATGTTGGCAGTACCTGTTACCGATGCTTCATCAAGCAGCATATAGCAGCCCTTTAATTTCTTTTCGGCGTGTACTTTATACAAGTTGGTTTCTTCTTCGTAACCGAATTTAGCACCCAGTCTTTCAAAGCCAATAAAGTGCGTATCTAAACGGCGGCGGCCAATTTTATCTCCCCCCGGGCGAGCAATATATGCCTTGCCATAGCGCGCAAGCAAGGGGCCTACCATCATAATGGAACCACGTAAGCTCGAACTCTTTTTTTGAAAATCGGGAGATGCTAAAACCTTAAGATCTATATTATCGGCCTGGAAGGAATAACTTTCGGTAGAAAGTTTTTCAACCTTTACGCCCAGGTCTTTGAGAAGGCTTATCAGGTTATTAACGTCAAGTATATCGGGAACATTGTGGACAACTACCTTGTCGGCAGTTAAGAGAGTTGCGGAGACAATTTGCAGTGCTTCGTTTTTAGCACCTTGTGGAATCAATTCCCCGCCTAGGCGTTTTCCGCCAGTTATCTCAAAAGCCCCCATTTCTGTATTTCTTTTTTTTGTTTCCTTTTTTCTTGTTCTTGTTGTTCCTCGAAAAATTGTTGAGCGGTTTCGGAGCCAAAGATACTTGTATAGCACTTAGCTTTGTGGTGTCCTTTAGGGTAAGTTTTCCACCAGATAATTCACCAATATCGTTAATAATTATATTGTCGTTTATCGAGCTTTGGTTCCAGGTCATATACGATTTCTTCATAAGCCCGGCAATAGATTCTACCAATGCATCTCTTTCAGGCCCATCAGTATATTCCTTTGCTTTTTTAATAAGGCCTTCAGCTATTTTACCGTAGTGCTTAAACCTTATTTTAGATGAAGGGTAACCCATGGTTTTAGGCTTCGATTCTAACAATTCGGGTGACGGCTTAGGGTAGGGGCCATCAACATCTAATTTGTAGTCGGTAATAATGTATAAGTGATCCCATAGCTTACGGCGGAGCTCTTCGCTATCCTTTGCATAAGGGTGTACCTGGGTCATGGTTTGAATAACGGTTTGTGCCGCTTTGTTCCTTTCTTTACGGTCGGCAATATCAACAATATGTAATGCCATTTGCTGAACGTTTCTTCCGTACTCGGGTATAATAAGCTTTGAACGTGATGTGTTATAATGCATAATAAGACTAATATTTAATATTGAAATTTTAAATGTTGAATGATATGGAAAAAACGATCCTGCTCATTCGGGCAATAAAACGAAAATCTAAGATACACTTTTTTATGCAGTTTTAACAAGGGAGTGTAGTCTTTTCATTCAACACTCCTATTTAAAATTCAGCAGTTAAGTTCCTAGTAGAACCTTCCGTAATGGCTAACATAGCCCGACTTCTTTTGCAAAGCATCATACAAATCGTATTGTGCCCTGTTTTGCATAGCCTGCATTTGTTGTTGTTGCACCATTCTAAAGTCGCCTGCACCATTGGTGTAAGACGAATCTACTTGTATTACATATACACCAAGTTCACCTTGTATTGGTTGCGAAAGTGTATTTGGTTTCAATGCAGTCATAGTACCTAATAAAGCATCTTCTTTACCTAGGCCCGGTATGCTATACATACTGAACGAAAGGCGTTGTTGGGTAGCTGCAGGTGTGTTAAGCTTTTGGCCCAATGCTGCAACATTGGTTGCACCTGGCATAGCAGCTTTCATATCGGCAATAAGTTTTTCGGCTTTCTTTTGTTGCATAGCTTTTTCTCTAACCTGATCTTTAACAACATCAAGCGGAGAAGTTCCCTTAGGAGTTATTTGAACTAAATGAGCTACTACGTAACGGAAATTACCTACATCAAATACCGAAGACATGTCGCCAACCTTGGCTGTGTATGTCCAACGTACAAGATCTTTAGCTGAAGTAAGGCCCGAAACTGATGCATCATTTTCTTTAACATCAGCTACACGCTTGTTCATTTTGTCGGCAGCAGCTTCAAATGCATCAGATGTGCTGTTTTTACCGGCAAACGAACTAGCTTGTGAGAATACTCCGTTCAGTGTTTCTACACTTGGCGCAATGTTTTTAACAACATAACCCACGTGCATAAATTTGAATTTTTCGCTCTGGTCAACTACATATATAATATGGTAACCAAACTGGCTCTTTACAACTACAATATCTCCTTTGTTATTAAAGAAACCGGCATGTACAAACTCAGGAACCATTTGGGCATCTTGTTTAAACCATCCCACATCTCCACCCTTGTCTTTAGAGCCTGGGTCCATAGAGAATTTCTTAGCCATATCAGCAAAGTTTTCTCTTGTTACAATTCCTTTAATACTGTCTGCTCTTTTTTTAGCATCAGCCCAGGTTGCTTCTTTTGCAGGATCTGCAGGAGCAATAAGTATATGGCTCACCTTTACTGAGTCAGAAAGGTTAGCTACATCTAAAAGCTTAGCAACTTTAATCTTGTTCATCTCATGGTAAGGACCATAAACATATCCAACTTCCGCATGATCCATAACTGAATCAATGGTTGGAGACATGGTGCCTTTCTTGTGATAGTTAGGGTCTAGTAAGTGATCATCAGATTCAGCAGTAATGTATGCAGAATCTTCAGAAGGTTTTAATGTTTTAATAGTACGTGCAATGGTATCCGCTTGGTTTTCTAGGTCAGCCATATCCTTCTCGGTAGGGGTAGCTAAAAAGCCAACGTAGTCTATCTTACGGGTTTCTTCTGCCTGGTTATACTCATACAGGTGTCCGTTGTAATAGTTCTGTATATCCTGGTCAGCAACCGTTATGGTATTATCAGGTACGGTGCTATATCTCTTTAATACGTAGCTAATATTGTAATACTTGTTCTGTTCGGTCATTTCTTCCTTAGCCTGAGCATCGGTATAGAACATACCACTTTTAACAAGCGCTATATATTTTTGTTGCAGGGTATTTACCTTAACTTCTTCTTCAGTAAGTCTGTAGTCATACTCTTGCTCATCCTTCATATTCTTAACAAAGTTCACCCATACAGCTCTGTTCACACCGCCTGTGCGTGGGTCAACAACCTGGTCGTAAAGCCTGCCGGTACGTGGGTCAGTTAAGTAGTGGCGTATAACTTCAGGCGCTAAATGTTCGCCAAGCATAAGGTCAGTCAATTCATCATCGGTAATGCTTAAGCCTAATTTTTTAAGTTGTGGCCCAACAATTAAGTCGGATGCCATTTCCTGGTAAACCGATTGTTGTATTTGGGTTGTGGTTTCGTTATCGAGGGTATTGGTTTGCCTGGTCATTTTCTGAATGGCTTCCACTTCTTCAATCTTGTTATTCAGGTCCTTGTATTGCAGCTTTTGGCCACCTGCACTTGCAACAACATTCTCGTCGCCGCCAAAGAAAAATTTACCGGAGGTTAATGCGTCTTCTAAAATGAAAACAAGCAAGGCGCCGCCTATTATAACTACTATAAATACATTAAGTCTGCGACGGATAGTTTCTAAAATGCTCATATATGTTTGATTGAGGGTTGCAAAGATAAAAGAATCCTCAAACCGTCAATTAAAAATTACGAATTAAAAATTACGATGAAAAGTGTGGTGTTTATTGGTTTGGATAGATAAATGAGATGCCTCTCCGCTTAGGCGGCTCGGCATAACATATTTTGTTGTTGGAGAGGTTAGAAGACCTGTCATTCCGAACGGAGTGAGGAATCTCTAAAAAGTAACGGAATAGGTGCTTTTTAATTAAAAATAGGCCCATTTGAACAATAAATTGTCGAAAAATAGGTACAAGACTATGTAAATAAGGGGTTTTAAATGGGTAAACTTGTAACAAGGGGCTTATTTTACCGTTTAATAACCTATTAACGCAACTAAATATGGCTATACTGAACACCAACTGGCTTACCGAGAAGTATATTGACTTTGAATACAAGAAGTACATTTTGCTGGCTTTTTTGCAGGATGTAGATAAAGATTTTGAGGTGCAAAAGCTTTACCCTTCTTTAAGAGAACTGGTTACGCACTACCGTCAGTTGGTATCGCTAAAGGAAAAGAAGGAAGAAATGTTCAAGAACTTTCCGCAAAGTGCAGAAGGCATTGATGCGGAAAATATGCGCATTATTTACCAAAACATGATAGAAGATACTGAGATAATGAAGCAGTTGGAAAGCATTGTTGATTTTTCTATTCCTCGTTTTCAGAAATACCTGAGCGAGGGGCGGAAAATATATGAGGCTATCGAATCGCAGTTGAACATATTCCCGGTTGGGGTAGTGCCGCTACATGCTAAGGAAGGCTACATTTTTATACGCGATGGCAAGAATGCTGACACCACCGTTTACGAATACGACATTGCCCTGTTTGAAGAACCGGAAGCTAAATACCGGGGCATACATACCCAGTTTGTAAAGACCAGGGAGATGGACATGGGCGTATCATACCAATACATAAAGTTGGAACTACTTAAAGAAAAACAGGAAATGCCTAACCCTGCTACTTACGCTATTGAAAGTAATTGGTTAGTTCCGCTTGAAGAAACCTTGCTACCTATTGCCAAAAGGTTTTTGTTAAAGTATGTAGAAAAGAATGCAGCCTAGTAAAGACAAATAATGAATATCGAATAATGAACACCGAATGTCGAAATTCATTATTCAACATTCAGTGTTCGATATTTGCTTTTAGAGTGTACCTCTCTTAGCTTGCTCTCTTTCTATTGATTCGAACAAGGCTTTAAAATTACCTGCTCCAAATCCTTTAGCACCCATACGCTGAATAATTTCATAGAACAGGGTAGGGCGGTCTTCAACCGGCTTGGTAAATATTTGTAATAAATACCCTTCTTCGTCAGCATCTACCAGGATAGAAAGTTTTTGAAGTTCTTTAATATCTTCTTTCATCATATCTCTATGAGTGCCTAAGCGCTTAGGTATTTCATCATAGTAGGCTTGCGGAGGAGGAGGCAAAAACTCAACCCCACGTGCTTTTAATTCATTAACCGTTTTAATAATATCATCGGTTGCTAAGGCAAGATGCTGTACGCCCTGGCTTTCGTAAAAATCGATGTATTCTTCGATTTGTGATTTTTTTTTGCCCTCAGCCGGTTCGTTAATCGGGAACTTGATACGTCCATTACCGTTACTCATTACCTTACTCATTAATGCTGAATATTCAGTAGTAATTTGCTTATCATCGAAACTTAAAAAATTTACAAAGCCCATTACTTCTTCATACCACTTTACAGTTGCGTTCATTTCGCCCCAGCCCACATTACCAACCATATGGTCGATAAATTTCAAACCAACCGGAGTTGGGTTGTAGTCACTCTTCCATTCTTTAAAGCCAGGTAAAAATGTTCCTTTATAGTTTTTACGCTCTACAAACATGTGCACTGTTTCGCCATATGTGTAAATGCCAGAACGTACCACTTCGCCAAACTCATCTTTTTCAACAGTAGGTTCCATAAATGGTTTTGCACCACGCTTAGTAGTTTCTTCAAACGATTTGCGTGCATCTTCTACCCAAAGCGCAATTACCTTTACACCATCGCCATGTTTTTTTACATGCTCACCAATTGGTGAACTGCTTTTTAATGCAGTAGTTAAAACTATTCTGATCTTATCTTGTTTCAATACGTACGATACACGATCTTTTAAACCTGTTTCTAAGCCTGCATACGCAAGCGATTGAAACCCGAATGCTGTTTTATAATAGTGTGCAGATTGCTTTGCATTGCCTACATAAAACTCTACATAATCAGTACCTAATAAAGGCAAAAAGTCTTTCGCGCCTTCAAATATTTTTTCTAATCCGTACTCAACATTTTTAACTTCCTTTGACATAATTTTTAATTTTTAATTCGTAATTCTTAATTGATTTATTCCGTCCACGATTTATAATATTTGCCGTCGTCAATTTTCATGGCAGCTTCCGTAACCATAAGCGGGCGGAATGTATCTACCATCACGGCAAGTTCCTGTGTTTCTTTTTTGCCAATGCTTCGTTCCATAGCACCTGGTGCCGGTCCGTGAGGGATGCCCTTAGGATGTAATGTTATGTGGCCTTGTTTAATATCGTTACGGCTCATAAAATCCCCATCTACATAATACAACACTTCATCAGAATCTATATTGCTGTGATTATAAGGCGCAGGTACTGAATGAGGATGATAATCGTATAAACGCGGGCAGAATGAGCAGACTACAAATGTGCCGGTTTCAAATGTTTGATGTACAGGAGGTGGCTGGTGCACACGGCCTGTAATAGGCTCAAAATCGTGTATAGAAAAGGCGTAAGGATAGTTATAACCATCCCAACCAATTACATCAAAGGGATGGTATGCATATACTATGTCGTGCAGTATGCCTTGTTTTTTTGTTTTAATAGTAAAATCGCCTTTTTTGTCAATCGTTTCAAGCTTAATAGGGCGACGTATATCGCGCTCGCAGAAAGGTGAATGTTCAAGCAATTGACCAAACTCGTTACGGTAACGCTTAGGAGTATAGATCGGTGCAAACGATTCTAAGAATAACAAACGGTTGTCAGTGCTCTTAAATTCAATTTGGTAAATCATACCACGTGGAATAACCAGATAATCTCCATAATCAAAGGGCAGTTGACCAAGAAAAGTGTGAAGCACGCCTTTGCCCTTATGAACGAAAATCATTTCGTCGGCATCAGCATTCTTATAAAAATAATCGGTCATTGATTTACGCGGAGCAGCCAAGCCAAGGTGCACATCACTATTGGCTAATAGTACAGTGCGGCTCTTTAAAAAATCATCAGTAGGTTTTACATCAAAGCCTTTTAAAAGCATAGCCCTGATATTCTTCTCTACCGCTATTTTAGGCGATACATCAACTGCTTTACCAATACTCTTTACCTGTGTAGGCCTGTTAATGTGATATAACAACGAAGACATACCATGAAAACCTTCTGTTCCGAAGAGTTCTTCATAATAATACTTGCCGTCGGGTTTCTTAAAAACGGTATGCCTCTTATGAGGTATTTTACCCAGTTCGTGATATATAGGCATAGCTTAAATTTATATCACAAATCTATGAATAATTCGGGAAGAAGAGTAGAGTTGGTGGGTGATTGAAATCATCCCTGCTTTGATGGTAAAATATTGGTGGTTACAAGGTAATATGTAATGGCAATTTCAAAGATTAATCTTGGTCCCAATAGTACTCAAGAAGTGAATAAGCAAATCCGGGTATTTTGCTTATAGATTCAGAGTTCTGATTTGGAATTTCCAATAATCTATTCTTTAAGTCTAAAAAGGTATCGTGTTTTATTTCTGACAAAAGCCAATTAGCATCGTTACGAGACTTTTCGAGTGATAATTTCAAAGTTAGTTTATCAATGGATAATTCTTTAATATAATCAAATCCAAAATCTAGTGTTCTGTTGTTATTTAGTGAATCGAATCTATTGCTTAGGAATTTTAAGCCGACTTTCTTAAAATCTTGAGCTATTTGGTCAACAACCTTAGTAGTCATATTTAATTTGCCATTGTGAAAATAATACGCTTCTTCAATTGGAATAATGCCGGTTCCTTTTTTTAAGACTATTAGATCAATATGCTGAACTAATAAACCGTTACTGTATGCGCTAACATAACGATATATAGGATTAAAGCTTGAAGAAACAGAGCAACTAAAATTTTTATCTTGAAGCCCAAAGCAAATATGGAAAGTTTCATATAAGCTGTAATTCTTGTGCTTTCTGATTCTTTCAAAATAGTAATGGCCGTTTTTATATAACGAGAACTTGAAATCAGGAATTTCTTTAGAAAATGCCTCTATCAGAATGGATTTAATCTCACCGCGTTTTAAATCCCTACTGCTGTCAGGCTCATTCTTTTTTGAAAGTATTTTATGATACCAACTCATTTAGACGGGTTTTACCTAAATGCGAAGTTACAGATTTTGCCGATTCTTTTATCTTTGAAAAATGAAACCCATTTTACTGGTATTAGATGATTGGGAAGGCAATATTGCCGCTAACCCTTGTTGGAAAGAATTAGAAGGTAAAGTAGAGATTAGATTCTTATCAAAACCAATAGCTTCGGCTACCGATGCTGAACTGGCTGATGTTACCTTTTTAATGGCTTTACGTGAACGGACTGCCTTAACAAAGGAAGCATTTAGCCGGTTGCCCAAGTTAAAACTGATATTACAAACTGGCGGGCATGCTTACCATATAGATCAAAAATCAGCACAGGAGCATAATGTAATTATAGCCTTAGGCAGAAGGGTGAAAGCCCCTTTAATAGCTGTGCCTGAACTTGTTTTTGCTATGATGCTGGGCTTAATGCACAAGGTGCCTATGGCATTGCAAGCTATGCATAAAGGTGAATGGCCTTTAGTTACAGGGCGTACTTTAAATGGCCGCAGGCTTGGTATATTGGGTATTGGCAGACATGGCACCCGTGTGGCACATATTGCCAAGACAGCCTTTAATATGGAGGTGGTTGCATGGGCTAGGCCGGGCAGTCAAGCTATTAATAATGATATTCCTCGTTTACCTTTAGAAAAACTACTTAGCACGAGTGATGTGGTAAGTATCCATCTGCGTTTATCTCCTGAATCGACCGGGTTAATAAATGCAGAAAAATTGCAGATGATGAAGCAAGGCTCAGTTTTAATTAATACATCGCGCGGAGCTATAGTAAATGAAGATGCATTGATAAATGCACTTAAAAATGGTCCGATTGCAAGCGCCGGGCTCGATGTTTATACGCATGAGCCGCTTGCGGCCGATTCTCCCTTGCGGAAGCTGGATAATGTAATACTCACCCCACATATTGGCTGGACTGTAGAAGAGGTGTTTGCTGAATTCGCGCAAATAGCATGTATCCAATTGCATCAATATTTGCAAGGAAATCTGCCTGAAACGGAATTGCTAAGTAAATAAAGCTTTGCCCTTTATCCGCACTTCCTTGTTAATATCATCTACTAAGGTGGCTATATAAGGGTGCCCTTAATATGTAATTTAGCTCTGTAATTAAACGATAATGGCACCCAATCCTTTTGTAAACAGGCTTCGTTCGGCATCTATCACTACAGTGGTTAGTATATCGCTGGTGCTGTTTATACTTGGATTGTTATCCTTGTTGATCATCGACTGGCAAAAGATCAGCCGTTCGGTAAAGGAACAGGCTAATGTGATGCTGTTTTTGAATAAAGATGTGAAAGAAGCTGATATTGCCAAGCTTCAAAAATCGCTGGATGTTTCACCTTACGTAAGAAGTACTGCTTATATAAGCAAAGATTCTGCCATGAAACAGTTACTAAGCGTGAATACGAAGGACGATCCACAACAGTTATTAGGGTATAACCCTTTGCCGGCGTCTATTAACGTTCACTTAAAGGCTGACTATATAAACAGCGATAGCCTTAAATGGATCGAAAAACAATTTGCTGCTCATGCAGAAGTAAAGGAAGTAATATACCAGAGCTCGTTTATAGATTCTATGAACCGCAACCTGAAGAAGATTACATTGATTATGGCTGGGTTTGGATTATTGCTATTGGTAGTTGCCCTGGCGCTTATTAATAATACCATCAGGCTAACTATATATTCTAAACGGTTCCTTATTAAAACTATGCAATTAGTAGGGGCTACACAAAGCTTTATACGCCGTCCTTTTTTGTGGCGCAGTGTATTACATGGGGTATATGCCTCACTAATTTCTATTTGTATGATATTGGCAACATTGCGTATGGCCCAAACAGAAATGGCTGATTTCGACCTTATGAGACTGCATGACCTGAACACCTATTTAATATTAGGTGGTTTACTTCTATCGCTAGGTGTTTTCATTTCGGCTTTTAGCACATTTTTTGCTATGCGCCGTTACCTGAGGTTAAAAACCGACGATCTCTACTATCATTAAGATAGCTTCTTTTTCATGCTAATATGATAACAATCAGACCATAAGCATGGATTGTATCATAGTATTTGTTGGTATAATGGCCAATATTTGCTTTAAAACTAAGGCATATGAAAAAGAATATGGGTTCATTCGACAAGGCGGTTCGGATATTGGTAGCAGTAGCCATTATAGCACTTTACTACACTAAACAAATTGGTGGCACAGCCGCCATTGTTTTATTGGTAATTGCCGGTATATTTATAGTTACCAGCTTTATCAGTTCATGTCCGCTATATATGTTGTTTGGCATTAACACAAAAAGTAAAAAAAGCAAGGCAATAAATTAAAACTAAAATTATGATAAACAAGCTTAAAAATATGATTGGTTTAGGTAATGAAGTAAGTTTCGGACAATTAATAAATGAAGGCGCTATTGTTTTAGACGTGCGTTCACGGAACGAATATGCATCAGGGCATTTTAACGGTGCAGTTAATATTCCGCTTGAAGAATTTGAAGAAGTGCTTACCAAAATCAAGAATAAAGATGAAGTTATTATTACTTGCTGTGCTTCAGGAATGAGAAGCAGTACTGCAAAAAGGATTCTTGAAAAAGAAGGATATACGAAAGTATACAACGGAGGTTCGTGGTTAGATTTAAATAAATTCAGTAATTAAATTCAATTATTATGAAAGCAGAACATTATTATAAAGTCGACCTGAAATGGGAGATGGATCGCAGAGGGATATTGAGTTCTCCTATATTAAAACAAGAGATTGAAGTGGCAACACCGCCTGAATTTCCAAAGGGGGTGGAAGGTGTTTGGTCGCCGGAACATTTGTTGGTGGCAGCAGTTAACAGTTGCCTTATGACAACCTTCTTGTCGGTTGCTGAAAGTTCAAAGCTCGATTTTCTGGCATTTGAGTCGAAAGCTATTGGTAAATTAGAAATAGTTGATGGCAAGTATATGATCAGTGAAATTACACTAGTGCCTATTGTTACCATTATGGATAAGGCTTTGGAACAGAAAGCAGAGAAAGTATTGCAAAAATCAGAAACTAACTGTTTAATTGCAAATTCGCTGAAAGCAAAGATCCACTATTTGCCTGAAATTAAAATTACTGAGGCCGCTATTGTTGAAAGGACAACCGGAGAATACGAGAGTATCTTTTAAACGTACTTCTCTCCTTTGCGGGCTTTAACTTCATTTACAAAGTTACGTATCTGTTGTTCGTCCTGCTTTTTGCAAATCAGTAAGGTATCGCCAGATTCAACTACTATGTAATCCTCGAGGCCCTCTATAACAGCAAGCTTATTGGCAGGCACGTGCACAATGCAGCCTTTCGATTGAAAGAGCAAAACATTCTTGCCTACAACAGCATTCTTGTCTTTATCCTTAGGTATATGCTGGTATAACGAACCCCACGTACCCAGATCTGACCATCCAATAGCCGAACTGCGTACGTATACGTTGTTGGCCTTTTCCATTACACCATAGTCAATAGATATGCTTTTGCATTGTGCATATACTTTATCAATGTATTTCTTTTCTTCAGCGGTGTTGTAAATATTCTTTCCTTCTCTAAACAAGTCGGCTACTTCAGGTAGGTATTTTTCCATAGCCTTTACAATGCTGGTTACGCTCCAAACAAATATGCCGGAGTTCCACAAGAAGTCGCCGCTTTGTATGAACGATACAGCCATTTCGTGGTCAGGCTTTTCGGTAAAGGTTTTAACCTTCTTTATGCGCGTATCTTTTCCTTTAACATCTAATTCTTTAAACTGTATATAGCCATAACCTGTATCGGGGCGGAGTGGGCGTATGCCAATGGTGAGTAAACAATCTTCAGCTGCTGCTTTTTCGTAACACGAACCAATAGCTTTTACAAAAGTCTTTTCCTTTAAAATCAAATGATCTGAAGGAGCAACTACTACAAGGGCTTTAGGATCTTTTACCTGTATTTTGTAAGAAGTATAAGCTACACAAGGTGCAGTATTTTTTCGGGCAGGTTCGCAAATAATATTCTCGGCAGGAATCTCAGGTAATTGTTCCTGCACCAGTTTTTTATACGATTCGTGCGTAACTACATAAATATTTTCAGGTAAACAAAGTAGTTTAAACCTGTCGAATGTTTGTTGTATAAGTGTTCTGCCAATACCCAATACATCAATAAACTGCTTTGGGTGCTTGGTTTTACTCATAGGCCAAAAGCGGCTACCAACGCCGCCAGCCATTATAATACAGTAATGGTGTTTGTTCATACTAGGCTTTAAGCTTTTCGAGGGCGGCTTTTAAACGGGTAAATACATCACTAATGCCTTTGGTTTCGGCTGTGCCGACTGATAAACGGAACCAGGTAGAATCGGTTGCTGCGCCAAATGCATAAAAAGGTACCAGCGCAACTGAAGCCTCGTTAAGTATATATTGCATCACATCTTCGCCTTTGCTTATAACCTTGCCATCCGGTGTCTTCATGCCGGTAAGGTTAAATTGTACGGTTAAATATATAGCTCCCTTCGGAACAATAGCATCTACCTTAAAGCCATCTTTCTTTAATTGTTGAAAGCCTTTATAGAAACCATCCAGGCGTTCTATCAATTCTTGACGGAAGTGCGCCATAAACGAATTTACAGCAGCAGTATTATCCAAATATTTGGCAACAGCAACCTGCTCGGCTTTAGGGGCCCAGGCGCCAACGTGGCCAATGATAGATTTCATTTTGTCAATGATCTTTTTGTGCCCCATAGCCCAGCCAACACGTACACCGGTAGCAGCAAATGCCTTTGAAATGCCATCTACAAAAATGGTGTAGTCGCGCATTTCAGGACAAAGTGTAACCGGGTTGTAATGCTTGGTATCGCCAAAGGTAAGTTGCCAGTAAACCTGATCATATAATACATATACAGGTTTCTGTTTTTCGCCACGGCGTTTGTTCTCTTCCAAAACTAAGTTGCAAATATCTGTCAGCCCTTCTTTAGTAAATACGGTGCCGGTAGGGTTTTGTGGTGAACACAATGCAATTAATGTAGCCTTGCCAATATGCGGCTTAATGTCGGCTGCTGTTGGCATAAAATTATTCTCGGGTGTAGCAGCAACTTCGATAGCTTTTGCACCGGTAAGATGTACATAGTGGTTGTTGTTCCACGACGGTACAGGGTAAATTACATATTCGCCCGGGTTAAGTATGGCGCGGTATGCAGCATAAATAATAGGCCTTGATCCACCTGCGATCAGTATTTCAGATTGTGGGTTATAATCTAAACCAATAGTTGCGCTTAAATATTTAGCTACCGATTGGCGTAGTGTTAATACACCATCAGCCGGTGGATAGTTTGACTGATTGTTATTGTAGGCCGCTACAATTTCTGCCTTAAGCTCATTAGGTAATGGGAATATTTCCGGGTTAAAGTCGCCAACGGTAAAGTTGTACACTTTTTCGCCCTTGCGTATCTTTTCATTTACTTCTCCGGCTATTTTTAATATCTCCGATCCAATTAGGTTCTCAGCCATAGCTGATACCTCTAATTCGCGGCTTTTGGGTTGGGTCAGGGTCGATTCCATAACACTAAGTTTTAAGGTAGGCAAAGGTATAAAAATCAATTATTAGTTTTTAATTAATTTTTAGGGACTTAGGAGTTGATATTTGGTAAGAATTAGAATTTGCTAATCTGGGTAAAAGTGAGGCGCTTATGATTTATTTTTGGCTTTGAAACCACGTGTAAAAAATTAACTTCAACAAATCGGGTTTTAAGGGTGTTTATGGATAAATGGGGTAAAAGAATTCCTGATTTAATTGCCCTTTGCCTTTTATTCATTTATCTCTCTCCCTATATTATTTTTCCGGGGCATGCCCATTTCATGTTACACGATAATCTTGATTCGGGTGTGGGGTGGTATAAAATGATAACCGGAAGCGGGTTGACTTTCGCTAATAACAATGTTGTTTTTCCGAACCTTTTCAATGGTATACCACGCGGTTGCATGCCGTCCGAACTTGATTTCTATACCTTGATCAACCTTATTTGTTCACCATTAGCTGCCTACTGCGTATTAGTGGTATTACAGCACTTAGTAGCGTTTTGGGGTATGAAGTGCTTGATTACAGACCATGTTTTTAAAGGCTCTTATCCCTATCATTCGGCCTTTATTGCTTTAGCCTTTGGCTTATTGCCATTTTGGCCAATGGGTGAATTTAGCATTGCAGGGCAGCCTTTCGTGTTTTGGGCAATATTGAATTTGATCAACGGCAGAAAAATCATTTACAATTGGGTGGTTATTATCCTTTTCTCTTTTAGTGCAAGTGATTTTGTTTTTAGTAATTTGTTTTTGCTGCCTACCATTTTTCTGGGGATGTTTGTTTACTACTTATATACTAAAAAGTGGAGCGTACCTGCTGTTGCTGCGTGTTTCCTGCTTTTGGGATTAAGTGTAATATCTGAATACCGTTTATTCCTGTTGCAGTTTGGTAATGTTTTTACTTCTCAACGAAGCACTTATTTTCTTGGTCAGTCGCTTAATTGGAAGGGATATCTTAAAACAGATTTTTTATTGATGTTTAAGGGGCAGTACCACTTTTACAGTTGTCAGTTTCCTGTTATAATAACCCTGGTATTAATAGCCATTTTTTCAATTCGGTCGGTTAAATATTATAAACTGATATTTACCATGCTCGCGGCAGTATTTATTTTTTCTACAATAGATAATTTCCATTTTTGGAGCGGCTCTACAAATATTCTTCAGAAGATGGGCAGTCTGAGTTCATTGCAAATGCGATTCAAAACCATATTTCCTGTGCTTTGGTTTATGATATTAGCCAGTACTGTGTATTATTTGGCCGAGCATAAACCCATTACTTCATTAGGGGCTCTATTGCTGGTTATTACAGAGGTTTTCTTTTTGTTTTTTAATCTAAGTACAACTGATTTTCAGAATAGTGCATTTGCTGAAAATGCTTTTTATTATACGTACTTTAATAATACCGATGGAGGCCACAAAAGCTTTAAAAATTATTTTGCACCTGAATTGTTTTCCGCCGCTAAAGAGAAAATAGGATATAAAAATGAGACTGTATTATGCCTGGGTTTTCCTTCTGAATTGGCCCAGTATAGCAATTTTCATACTGCCGCTGCATATTTGGGTTACTACCCCGAAGAGAAGAAACAGCAGCTTGTTGATGTATTTAAACCAGAACTGAGAAAAATAAAAGACTCGGCAAAGTTGCAGGAGGTTATAGGCGCCAGGAAATTTCAATATTACTATAAAGCTGAAAATGACACCTTGAAGAAAATGCTAAATATTGATCTTGATACTACGGCTATAAAGAGAATGAATATAAAGTATGTTCTTTCAATTAAAAATATTGAAGACTTTGCCAGGCTTCATTTATCGCCACTTGGTATGATAACTAATATTAATAGGGTCTTTCCGGAGCAGCTTTATATTTATAGGGTAATGTAGTTATTGAGCTTTTATGACTTCATCTGCTCTTTTCAACGCATCTTCAATTACTATCAATATATTTTCTTTACCGATCTTTTCGAGCAGATGGGATTTTTCTAATTCTTTGTAAACACTCGGTTGTATACCAGATATAAGTAGACATGTACCGATTCGCTTGGCTTCGTTAAAAACAAGTTCCAACGTATGTAGCCCGGTAGCATCAATAACCGGTACATGCCGCATACGCACTATTAATACTTTGGGTGGTTTTTCAATAAAGCGCATGGAGTCTTTAAACTTATAGGCAGCCCCGAAAAAGAAAGGCCCGTTTATTTCAAATACCTCCACACCTTTTGGTATATGGTAGTTGCTGATCGCTTTCGGATCTTTGGCATCAGGCACATCATTAAATTCTTGGGTTACAATATCTACATTACTTATTTGTGCCATGCGACGCATAAATAGAAATGCTGCTAATATCATTCCCACTTCAATGGCAACAGTTAAATCGACAAAAACCGTTAAGCCAAATGTTGCAACTAAAATGGCGGCATCGCTTCGCGATGTTCTAAGTATAGAAACAAATGAGCGCCACTCGCTCATATTATAGGCTACAACAACCAATATACCTGCCAAACACGATAATGGAATCAATGTAGCCCATTTGCCAACTAACATCATAATGGCTAGCAGAGTAAGTGCATGTATAATACCCGCTACAGGTGTGCGGCCACCATTCTTAATATTAGTAGCAGTACGGGCAATGGCTCCTGTGGCAGGTATTCCTCCAAAAATTGGAGCAACTATGTTAGCTATACCTTGCGCTACCAGTTCCATATTGCTTTTGTGGTTGCCACCGATCATGCCGTCGGCAACCACAGCTGATAATAATGATTCTATTGCGCCTAACAGGGCAATGGTAAAGGCGGGACGTATTAGGTTTTGTATGATAGGCCAACTTACAGGTCCTAAATGAGGACTTGGTAAGCTCGACGGGATAGAACCAAAGCGCGAACCAATAGTCTCAACCGGTAGTTTTAAAAAGTAAACTGCAACTGTTGCAAGTATTATGGCTACCAAAGAACCGGGTATACGGTGCGTTATTTTTGAAAAACCAATAGTGACTAGTACTGTACCTGCTGAAATAATAATTGCATACCAACTTATAGAATCGAAGTGTACGAAATAGCTTTTCCATTTCTCAACAAAGTCTGCGGGTACTGTACCCATTGTAATACCCATAAAATCTTTCACCTGAGATGAAAGAATGATAAGGGCTATGCCGCTTGTAAAGCCAACAATTAAAGGGTAGGGGATGAACTTAATAACCGAACCCAAACGGATAAAGCCCATTAGCAATAGCATTACGCCAGCCATAATAGTTGCAATGGTTAGCCCATCGACTCCATATTTTTGAACAACGCCGTAAACAATTACAATAAAAGCTCCTGTTGGTCCCCCAATTTGCACACGGCTACCACCCAGTAGTGATATAATGAACCCAGCGATAATGGCCGTGTAAAGTCCCTTCTCGGGAGATACGCCCGATGCAATGGCAAATGCAATAGCGAGCGGTAAGGCCACAATACCTACTACAATTCCTGCAACAAGGTCTGCAATAAACTGTTCCTTGGTATAGGTTTTTAGTGTTACAAAAAGCTTAGGAACAAACATGCAATAAGGGTATTGCACAAAAGTACTTATGCCACGAGGTGCAAGGCATGATTTTAGTCATGCACTGACCGCTACTGAATTAGTGAGAGGCTATAAATACCTCCACCTTCTTTCTGGCTGCATCTCGAACGGGCCTTACCATAGCAAGTTTAACATTGTCGGTGCCCTCAAACCTAGAAGGGTCAGGTAGGGACCAGTTCAGTTTCTCTTTTTGAGTAGGGAAGAAGGGGCATTTTTCTGCGTTGGCTTCATCGCAAACGGTTACTACAATATCAAATTTCTTTCCTTGCTTTACAAAGTCAGCTACTTCTTTGGTTTTGTTTTGTGATATGTCAATTCCAACTTCCTTCATGGCTTCTACTACAATATGATTCAGGGTTCCTGCTTCAAGCCCGGCGCTTTCAGCCTCGAAGCGGTCGCCGGCCAGGTTGTTTAAAAACGCCTCTGCCATTTGGCTGCGCGCTGAATTATGAATGCATACAAAAAGTACTCTGGTTTTACTCATGGGGTGTTGAATTGGTGTTTTTAATAAAGTTAAATGCGAATACAGCAAGGCAGGCACCTACTACAGGTGCAGTTAGGTATATCCACTGGTGAGAGATGAATTGCATATTGCCCGAAACTATAGCAGGTGCAATTGATCGGGCAGGGTTCATAGATGCGCCGCAAATGGGCCCCGCAAACATGGCTTCGAGTCCGACTACCGATGCTACGGCAATACCTGCAGTTATACCTTTTTCTTTTGGCCCTGTCGATACATTCATAATAACGAACATGAGAAAGAATGTAAGTATCGTCTCTAAAATGAACGATTGCATATCGCTGCCTGCAGGCATGGTTACTCCCAGGTTATGGTTCTGCGGGAAAAGGAATTGCAACGATAAGCTTGCTATAAATGCCCCGGCCAGTTGCCAAGCAACATAGTTCAGTGTATCTTTTCCTTTCATGCGCCCCGAAACCATAAAAGCAATTGAAACAGCGGGGTTAAGGTGTGCACCCGAAATATCGCCGAGGGTATATATCATAGCGAGGACGATAAGGCCAAACGTTATAGCAATACCAACATGTGTAACTGCTCCGCCACTTTGCTGGTCAATAACAATGGCGCCTGTACCGCAAAATACCAAGGCAAACGTGCCTATTAGCTCAGCTACTCCTTTTCTCATTATTTACAGCAGTTTGTATCGCAACAGTCCTTCGATTTTTCCGCAAATACCGTAATGCTAAAAATGCCTGTACCTTTTTCTTTATAGATTTTCAGTTCTTGTGCATTCAAATACTTGTCTAGTATATCATCCGGTATTACAATAGGTTTCTCCTTCTGAATTTTTACTCCTGTAAAACCTGTTTCATGAATGATATTCATGTATTCTTCTTTTTGCAATGCGCCTGCCACACAACCTGCATACATTTCACTGGCCTTTTTTATATTTTCAGGTAGTTCGCCTTTTAGTACCACATCCGATATGCTAAAGTGTCCACCCGGTTTTAATACCCTCTTTATTTCTTCAAATGCTTTTCGTTTATCGGGTACAAGATTAAGTACGCAGTTGCTTACTACTACATCGGCTTTATTGGCAGCCATAGGCATATCTTCTATCTCTCCCAATCGGAACTCTACATTATTAAGCCCGAGCTTATCGGCATTGATTCTTGCTTTAGCTATCATGGCTTCGGTCATGTCAATACCTATTACTTTCCCTTCAGGGCCAACAGCATTGCGTGCAATAAAGCAATCGTTGCCGGCGCCTGAACCTAAGTCAACAATGGTATCGCCTTTTTTCATGTGCGCAAACTGGGTTGGCAACCCACAACCCAGGCCCATATCGGCATCAGGGTTATACCCTTCAAGGTTTGTATAATCGTCGCTCATAATAGTGTATACCTCGTTTGAGCAGCAACCGGAACCACAGCAGGAAGTTTCGTTAGTTTCTTTGCTTTGGTTAGCTATTTCGCTGTACTTTTCTTTTACTACTTGTTTAATGTTCTCTGTTGTTTCCATATGGTTTTGATTTTATATTAGTATCGTATTATAACGATGTTAGAGTGCAAATTTTTTTAACAGCACTTATCTTTATTAACTACCGGGGCAAAAAATCCTGACATATAACTCCTGGCCAAAGCCCACTCTTCTTCGTTGATGCAGTAACAAACCTTCTTCCCTTCTATCTCTCCGGTAATAAGGCCAGCTTCCTTTAATTCTTTTAAATGTTGCGATACGGTTGATTGCGAAAGTGGTATCTCGTCCACTATATCGCCACAAATGCAGGCCTGCTTTTTTAACAGCAGTTGCAATATGGCAACGCGTGCAGGATGCCCCAATGCCTTAGCATAAGTGGCTATCTTGTTATCTTTTAATGTGAATTCTTCCAGCTTGGCTGAACCCATAATTCTATAATATATCGCAAATATACGATAATATAAATATTGAAAGAGTGAGAGTGGTTATTTTTGAATTATCAATTTACCGGTTGAAACCAAGTTGCCTGTTTCAGTAAGCATTCTAAATAGATATATTCCATCAGTCTCATTGCTCAAGTCAATTGTATGGTCGCCTTGAATTTGTTGAAGGGTTTGCATGTATACTACTTCACCAAGCATATTATAAACTTCAACTTTCACATTGATATTAACTGAGGCGGATTGGATGGTAAATAAGCCCTTGCTTGGGTTGGGAAAAATACTGATAGAATTATTTTGTAGAGTTATAGAGTTTATTCCTACCGGAAGGGGATGGTTCCATCTTGCTATATGATTAATTAAAGTATTGCCTGAATACATTTCAGAGCCACCTGCATAAAGTTTGTTGTTATACATACATAAAGCATTCATGCCACTGTCTATAACGAACCCGCTACCAATGGAGTCAACTTTATTTCCATTCCAATATTCTACATCATAATTATTTCCACTTCCTGCCGGTCCTATTGTGCCTGCAATAACTATGCCACCATTTGCAGCCATCATGCTCCAAGGACCGCCGCTTTGTGAATTCAGTGCCCCTAATCCAACTGAGCTCCATGTTGAGCCATCCCACCAATCAAAAGTATGTGATGATCCTCCTAATGCAGTAAACGATCCACCAGCATATAATTTACTATCATAGATACAGAGAGAAAGGATGTCTGTATTTGCAATACTTTTACCCACTGCAGACCATTTAGTTCCATTCCATTGAGCAATATTATTGCAAGGTACCCCATCAGCTGTGTCAAATTCTCCTGCAACATATAATATTGAATCAAAAGAGCACATTGAAAATACATACGCATAATTAGAAGGAACTAATCCCGAGCCTAATGATGTCCAAGTAGTTCCATTCCACATGGCAATATTGTTAGTAGAAATTCCATTAACGGATGTAAATCCTCCACCTACATAAAGGATCCCATTATATACTGCCATTGAAGAAACATTAGGATATGTGACTCCTGTTACGGTACCTATTAATGTCCATGTGGTTCCATTCCACATAGCAATGGCAGCACAATTTTTTCCTGCTGACATATAATATCCACCTGCATATAGGTTTCCTTTATAAACTATCAATGATGTAATATCGGGATATGTACCCCATGTTACTCCTAAGCCTACCGTTGACCAAGTGGTATCATTCCATTTTGCAATACCACTTGCCTTTATATGCCCAGCTCTGCTAAAATTCCCACCTGCATAAAGCTCACCTTTATATACAGCAAGTGAATGGACAAACCCATTTAACCCAGAGCTTAGTGAATCCCAATTTTGGGCTTTTATTCCATTAAAGTAGGTTAGGAAAATGGAAAGGAGAAATAGAGTCTTTTTCATTGTGGTGTATTCTTTCTCAAATATACTGCATTTGCCATGGAATTGCAAATACCTCAGAATCCCACAATATGTGGATAATAGGGGAGCAAAAAAAAGGGGAATTTTAATTCCCCTTTTTTAATTCAGTTTATTTAACTGGTCCGTCTTTTTGCATGGCCAGGCTTCTGTTTGCCGCTTCCATTTTCTGGTATTGGGCATACTGGCTTGCAGTTAGTATAGATTTCATTCTCATGTCTCTGTCGTTATGCAATTGCACCGATTGGTTGTGCATAGCATTACGATCACCTTCTGATGTTGCGTGGGCTTGTTGCATAGCTTGTGTAAAGCTTTGCTCAATGGTCAAAATCTTCTTTTCCTGGTCAGGTGTAATTCCGTTAACACTCTGTTTTACCTGGTAAGTTTGAATTTGAGCCATCTTTTGAAAGTCCAGATCAGCTTTATCTTGTGCTGATACTGTTAATGCAACGAACGCCAGGGAGGCAGTTGCGATAATTTTTGGGATTTTCATAACGTTTAGTGTTAAGATTTGTTACACGAATAGACAAAATTTTTCGATTCGTTTAACATGAGTTCATAAATAAATTCGTAAGTAATTGATTTTTAATAAGAAAAAATAGGTTTAACGATTTAGGGATTGTCTGTTCATAAGTGCATTTTCGCGTTAGGGATAGCAGCGAAAAGCCCGGATCCGCCAGCTGGCGGAGAGGAATTGTAGCGAAATATTAAGCTTGTTTAATATTCACGAGTTCCGCTAGAAAAAAAATAATAGTACGAGTAATGCCCAACCCGAGGAACTAGGGGAACGCCCAAATAATAAAAGACAGTCTAGAACGTAATTTTAACCCCTACAAGAACATTGAAACGTTCGGTAGGGTAATTGTCCCACTGCTGGTAAGCAGCGTTAGCCAGGTTATTTAAGTGAAGGAACACCCCAATAAGCTTGCTGTATTTATACTCAGCACCCAGGTTAAGATCAGGATAGCCAGGAAGTTTTTTAGTTGCAATGACACCATCAACATCCAGCGGAGCATACTGAGAGTTCACTACAAATATTTCTGTTTTAAGGGTCAGTTGTGGGGTCACCGCATATTCGCCTAACAGGTTTATTTTAAGAGTAGGATGATACCAAACTGCTACCTGGTTGGTAGGTGTGTAGTTATAATAATCGCCGCCCAGTATAAAACGAATACTTTCCTTCATTTGGTAGCTTATATCGGCATGTATGTTGGTGGTTTTAACGTTATCGTAAACCACGGTAAAGCGGTTGCGAAGTTCTTCCAATGTGTCGGTTACAAACAAAGCCATGTTCTTGGTTTGGCTCTCCGATGCATTTACATCGTAGGTAACGTTATTGGTAATGCTACCCGTTAAACCAATAAACAAATGGTACATGGTACGTGTGTACTGGTTGTTTACAGTATCTTGTATAAACGGATTGGTGGTAGATAAGCTCTTATAACTGTTGTATTGTTTGTCTCCATCCATGCCGGCATACGCTATTGCAGCATTATTTGCAATATGGTAATCAACTTTCAAGTCAGGGAAAATATTGGTACCGCCATTAACAGCATCTAAGTATGCTTTTAATCCTAAGTGTGCATCCCATGTTCTTCCTTCCCCCGAAAAATAAGGATTGATACCCAGGTTCCATGCATGGTTACTTCCAAGTTGGTTAGCCTCGTTATAGTACTGTACCAATGCTTTTACATCAATGCGTTGCTTTTCTATATAGGAAAAAAGGTGCGCATTTATATCTACATTATTTTCTATAGTACGATCTTGCTGTGCATTAATTAATTTATATGTATATGGTATGGTATCTCCATTGGTAAATGTCGAACTAATCTGTGACGGAAGATTGGATAAACTAGAATAGTTATAATAGCTTACTTTAATGTCGTGATGAATTTTGTTTGAGTCTTTGTAATGGCTTACATACTGTAATCCTGCATCAAACAAATTATAACGAGTGCGTATACTGGCGTCGTTTGAATTATTAAATGTAATACCAGGTATGTTTGCGGGGGCATATCCATAATCGTGAACTACATGCTCATCATAATCAAGATTCGCAGTGAGTGTATGATCAGTCATATAAGACGTTCCATATAGGTTTACATCATTGTGAGAAAAAGCAGGGTTTTCGTTATTCTGTATTATATATGCCGATGAAAAATGGTTAACATGCACGCCATAATCCCAATCGCGTGAGCGGATCGAATTATAAAAACCTTCTATATAGGCAGCATTGTTATTTCCTCCGCCCGCGGCTACATAAGCATGTTCCTGGTTTTCTAATGGCTCACCCTTTAATTGCACCGGCCTTAATGATTCAGGTATATAGCTGGTGCTAAATTGTGTACCTATGGTATTGTAATCAACCTTGCGCGATGGCTTAACAGTATCGGCAATCGCAGGGTTGCTGTTTATTTTAGCGCCATTAGCAATGTTAGCGTTAGCCTGTTCTACAACGCGGTACTCAATAGTATCGAACTGCTTATGCTGTGCAAAACAGTTAAATGTTATAAAGTTTATAAAGCCAAAAGTCAATAAAACTTTACGCCCTTTAAGAACTTTAAAAACTTTATGAACTTCATTCATATTCATGGGCCTATTGTTTAAACAGGTCTTTATATTTAGTACTGTCGGTCGAGAAAGGAATGACCATATCTTGCTGTATTGGCTTAGGTGCGGCATTCTTTTCTTTATCTTGTATTACTTCCAGCTTACGCTTAGCCATATTTACATTGGTAGTATCGGTTGCATTCTCAATAACGGTATTAAGCGTTTGCTTAGCCTGGAAGTTATCGTTAGCAGTTACATAATCATCCGACAATAATATGAGTGCCTTTGCCATCCATGTTGGGTACGATGGTTCCTGGTTCACTAAATCGAACACTGTTTTTTCAGATGCAGGTATTTCGCCTTTCAAATATTCAATGTAAGCCACATTGTATTTAGCTTCTGCTTCCATTTCGCTATTGGTTAAGTTAATAACCAACCTGAAGTTAGCTTCAGCAGAATCATAAACTTCTTTTTGGAAGAACGAACGTGCTTTTAACAGGTCGGCCTCGGCATAAACAGGCTTATCTAGTTGAGGAGTTTGCAATACAGTATCGGCAGCACCTATGGTTGCATCATACCTCTTTAAGTAAAAGTTGCTGCGCATTTTACCAATGCGTGCACCGGTCAGGTTTGCCGGGAACTGTGCAATTGGTGTTAACTGGTTATAGTAATTAAGCGCTGCTGCATAATCTTTTTTATCGAACGCTATCTTCGATGCCTTTGCCAAAACAGTTTCGGTATAGTAGTTCTTAGGTAGCTTGGCAACGGCTGCATAATCTACATAAGCGCTATCGTAACTCTTAGCTTTATACAAACACTCTGCCCTATAAAAACGTGCCTCGCCTGAGAATATACCTTGCGGGAATTTTTGCAAATAATCATTAATATCAGGCAGTGCCTTAGTATAATTTTCTGCCAGGTATTCTGTTTTTACAACCGAGAAGGAGGCAGAATCTAATGTGTTTTGCGATAAGCTTACACCATAGTCTTTAAACTTCTGTTGCATGTTCGCAATCTGGCCCGATGAAGTATATAACATCTTTAAATGGTTCAGTGCTTCAATACCGTCAGATGAGTTTTTATCACGACGCACAACCTCATCCCAGGCAGCTTCAGCCTTGTCGTTCTGGCTTTGGTTATAGTATATCATACCGCGTTGTAGTAAGCTGTGGTTGGTAAACTGGCTGTTAGGGTAGGTATCTAATACTTTTTGGTATTCATCTAATGCACGGTCAGGTTGGTTATCTATAGCGTAGGTGTTCGCCAGTTCAACCATGGCCGATGGGCGGTAACTGCTCTTGGGGTATTGTTCTAAAAATGTTTCGAGTGTGCTTATCTTTTCTTTTTGGTTATGCATTACACCCAGTGCCAGTGCTTTTTGGTAGGCAGCATAATCTTGTTCGTAGGTGTCAAGGTTTATATTTTTGGTGTAGAATGGTACGCTCGAAGCAAAATCGCGGCGGACGAAATAGCTGTCGCCAATACGGTTGTATGCATCGCTCAGGCGTTTCTTGTCACCGCTCTTTTCATCATCGCTATACTTACGGAATGCAATATTGGCATTTTCATAATCTTTCATCTCGAAGTTAGCGTAACCAATACCATATTCTGCCAAAGCATATTCAGGTTTGCCATAGGCTTCAGGTTGGTCCATGTATTTGTTGTACGCTACAATTGCATCGCTGTATTTCTTTTCGCGATAAAGGGCTTCAGCTTTCCAGTAGTAAGCTTGCAGGTGCAGTTTCTGGTCGAAGTTATATTTCAATGAATTATCGAAATATGTTGCAGCCAATGCCATTTGGTTATTGTTGAACAAGTCGACACCACGGTAATAGGTTAAGCGCTGGTAAACCGATTGCAGTTGGCTATCCCAGTTCTTAATATTATCGAGCGATGCTAATGCAGCGGCATAATTGCGTGTGCCTAAGTAAACGTTAACCAGGTAACGGTTCACTTCTTCTTTATGTGGTGAGTTCGGGTAATCTGTCAGGTATTGGTTGAAGGCTTGCAACGCTTCATTAAACGGATCGTACGAAATTTCGTAACTGAGCTTAGCATAGTTGAATAAAGCATCTTCTTTCAGCTTGGGGTCGTAGCTCATTTTGTATGCAGCTAAAAACTCATTGCTGTCAGATTGTTTGTTGCCGCTCTTTAAATAGGCGCAGGCCAAATAGTACATAGCATTTTGCCCCAATGAATCGTTGCCCGATGCAGCGTTTTGAAACCATGGTACCGATTCTTTGTACTTGTTGGTTGCATAATAGCAATAAGCCAGTTCGTATGCTTCAGTTTCCATTAAGCTGCCGCCGTTGGCAAACTTTAAGTAATACGGTATGGCCTCATTATACTTTTGCAGGTGATAGTATGATTCTGCAATAAGCTTATAGGTTTGGCTGGAATTAAATAGGGCATCAGGCTTTTTAGCCGAGTCAATAAGCGGAATAACGGTTTCAGGTACTTTGTCGTAACTGCCTTGCAGGTAATAAAGTTGTGCTATATAAAAAGGTACTACAGAACTAAAGCGAGGATCGTGCTTTAAGGTAATAAAGCAGTTAATGGCGGTTTGGTAATTTTTTTGTTTGTATGCAATATAGCCGTAATAATAAGTTGCAGCAGGCGAGTAGGTGCTACCGGCATCTTTCACTTCAGCAAAATCTGTTTTAGCGCTATCGTAACGGTTAGCATAAAAATCGCAGTAGCCACGTTTGTAATAAAACTCCTGCACTTCATCTTTATCCAGGCTCGATGGTTCTACCTTATAGTACCATTCAATAGCATCTTTGAATTTACGTTTGCGGTAAGCGTAGTTACCCAGCAGAAAATAGATCTTTTTAACCTTAGGACTTTGGGGGTGCATTTGTATAAAGCCTATCATGCGGCGTTCAGCATCATCGTGAAAGAGATCCATAGAACAAACCGCAGCATAAAAGTCTGCATCTATCTTCATGTTCGATTGGTCGGCGCTTTGTTTGGCTACTTGCTCAAACAAATGTTCAGCTGCCGAATAACGTTGTGCATCATACAGGTCCAATGCTTTATTAAACGAAGCCGAAGGATCACTATAAACCTGGGTTTCCTGCGCTTTTAGCTGCACAAAACAAAAACCAAGCAAAGCAATAAGGAGGAACCGGTAACGCATACCTACAGACATATTTTGGAAAGCAAAGTTAAGAGTAGCCCACCCGGGACTATTTACACATACTGAAAGTTTTCAACCTGTCCGTGTTCATAGACGCTGTTTCTGTAAGGTTGTTTCATGCTTTGGTAAATGCAATTTTGTAATATGAGGAGAAACGCATTTTTTATATTAACGTTGGTAGTGTGTATAAAAGTATGCAACGGACAAATAAAACATAAAATGTTTGTTGGCTTACATAACACGGGCCAATACAGAATAAATATTTTGCCGTTTAGGTATGATAGTACCGTAAGCGATATACGCATACTGCAGTGTATTGATAGTTTGCCGGGCTTAGCCTTCCACTCTAAAATGTATAACCTGCTTTATAAAGATGATTCAACCCGCATGGCCATACAGGTAAACGAAGCTGCTTATCTTTTTCATATCAGGTATGAGGTGGTGGAGTATTATAAGAACGGAGTAGTAAAGCGCAGAACTTATTATAACAAACACTTGAAAAAGTATTGGGAATTTGATTGGTATGCAGATGCATCGCCTAAGGCTAAGGGCCATTACAAAACACTTGATGGTGATTGGAGTAGCGGAGTTGTAAAGAAAAAAGGTTGCTGGCAATACTATAATGCAGATGGTAACCTGGTTAAAAAAGAAAGGTATGGAAGATATGGTGATTTAAAAACAAGTAAAGACTATAACCCGGCCAAACGCACCTTTGTAACTATAATGAACCCGAAGCACCCAAAAGGTGAACCCTATGTAATACAGTAAAAATTTAAAAAGCAAAACACAATAGCCTAAATATACCCGACCATGAAAACAGCAAAAACAATACTAATGGCATTGACTGCTTTTGGATTTGCACAGCAAGCCAATTCGCAAACCAAGGACACTGCTAAACACAAAATAGCTGATCAAATTCCGTTTGATGGTATTGACCAGACGTGGGTGAATGGTAATGATAGAAGAGACTCATCTATTTTTCACATACCTTATTTCAGTCCTGAGATTTTGTTAGATGCCAACGCAACCTATTCGTTTGCAAACCCTATCGACCATACCGTAGTAGGTTCTACCGCATTGGCACGTGATAACGAAATTCAAATATCGCAACTGGGTTTTGGTGGCGACTTTAATTACGACAATGTACATGGACGTTTTATGACCCAGTTTGGAACCCGCGATGAAGTGGTGCCACGTAATGATTACAGTACCTACCGCGGCCAATATGATTTGCAGGATGCTTACCGTTACATAAGTGAAGCATACGGAGGATATCATTTTAATGTATGGCACGGTATAAATGTGGATGCAGGTTTGTTTATGTCGTACATAGGCTTAAACTCATATTACCAGGAAGAGAACTGGGATTACCAGGCTTCGTTTACATCTGACAATACACCATGGTTCTTTAACGGAATACGTACACAGCTCTTTCCATCGAACCATGTTAAATTTGAAATATGGCTTATAAATGGCTGGCAGAGCTACGCAACATTTAACGACATGCCGGGCTTTGGCGGTAATTTTACCTGGATACCTAACGACAATATTAAGTTATTGACCAACGACTATTATGGCTCGGATGCGGCAGGGCTTTATGGCAGGCACCGTGTACACTCTGATAACAGTTTATCGGGCCGTTATTTCCACAGGCCAAAAACATCAAGCGGAATTACCCAAATGGCCTTTTCGCTTACCTACGATATTGGCGATGAAAAAGGCGACGGAGTAAATGGGTTCCATGGCAATGCTACCGATGGCCCTGCACAATTTTTTACCAGCGCTATGGTATATAACCGCATTTGGTTTGCCCATGGTAAACTGGCATGGTTAGTTGGTGGTGGTGTTATGAATAACCCCGGCCGTTACCTGGTGCTTGAACCTACCGGGCAAGCAAGCGGGCTGCCAACACCAACTGCAGTACAAATGCCTAACGGAACTATTTTGCAAACAGTTACCCAAACAGGATCAGACCCTTTTACCGAAAACCCAGGCGATGGATTCCACGGATGGGACTGCTCAACCAACATTAGCTGGATGCCCAGCCAAAGTTTTGAGTTTAGGTTAGAATACGTGTACCGTTATGCCAGCGTACCTTATTTTGCTGGCCCGGGCGGAGTTACATCACCTACAGGTTATACAACCACGCCCATACCTGCAGGCTGGACACCCGACCTGTTAACCCACGAAAACCGCATCATCATGGCCTTTTTGGTAAGGTTCTAGTTTTTAATGCGAGATTCCTCCCTCCCCCTCAAAAGCCAAAGCGCCTCTGTCATTCCGAACGGAGTGAGGAATCTCTTTGTTGTATAAGAGTGGAATCTTACACCCATTAGAGTGGGTTGGTTCAGTGGTTTTTTGTAATTTAGATTTGTTTAATTATGTAGGATGAAACTACTATTGATTATAATGCTAAGTCTTTGTATTGCCTGCAATAACATACCCAATAGTCAGGTAAAGCAGGTTCAAATCAAAAACAAAGTAATCAAGAATCTTAGATTCTCATTAAAGAATGAAACTAAAATTCCAATTAAGGAAATTAAAGTGAAACTGCCGGATACAACGCTCTTTTTTTTTACTCTTGATTCACTGTCAAGAACACAATGGATTAAGGTCAAATCTGCATACTCTTATAGCCCAATAGAATTTAAAGATTATAAGGATATTAATTATGTCTTGCAGATTATAGATTATTCTGGAGAAAAACTTTATGATAGTGGATGTATGACTTACGTTTTTCAAACTAGAACTAACGAATGGAAACACACTCACAATAGTAATTACATTTACGATGGTACGAGATGGGGATATTCACTTGATTGTAATGAAGAAACCCAAAAATAGCATGAAATCACTAATGATTTTAATACTATCTCTTTTGTTTAACCTAAGTGGGTATGGTCAGCAAGGTCATACCATAGATACTGTTTCGAAAAATGCATTGCAGGGTAATTTATCACCATGCCAGGCACATGATTTTGCTGCGATGGATTCGGCCATGTTACGTGGTTTAGGGCAGAAATTTTTTAATGAGTTCCACGCCGATACTTCTACCAAACAGTTTTATTTTTCCATTACTGTCGACTCTCAGGGTAATATAATAGAGTCTGATGTGCATAAACTGAAAGGTATTGATGACAATTCGTTCTATAATTTCTTTAGTTATTTAAAAGATCATTATACGTTTTGCCTGTTCGATAAAACCTGGTTCACGCAACAAAATAAAAACAGGTACACCTATTTTTTACCCTATTACCCGGATAAAAATAAGGTGCAAAATAAAGCCACTAACAAGTAACTACGGCATGCGTAAATTTGTTTAATATGTTGAAAATCAACATATTGCGCAATGAATTGATAATCAGTTGTTTTGTTGTTTTATTGTAATTCATTGTTATTAACAATGAATGGCCTATGACTAGGGGCTTTCAAAAGAGGGTCATTGTTAATTTCTATTGTTATTTCATTGTTAATTTGGTTGATGTAACAAAACCTTCTTAAATTCGTAAACGCACTTACAAAAACCACACCATTAAAACACGTATTTTAATATTGTTACTTGTTTTGCAATCCTTACTAATTGTAAGTTGCAAAAAGACAGCCAATACTACTTGTGCGGGTTATACTTTTTATATACCTGATTCTTTTAGCCCGAATGGCGATGGCTTGAATGATACATTTGGCCCTAAAGGAGAGGGAACAGTAAACTTCGAAATGTGGATATATGATGCCAACAATAAACTGATTTACCACACTGCCAGTATTACTGTGCCTTGGGATGGTTCTGTAAATGGCACTATTTGTCAGCAAGGTGCGTATATATATATAATGAATAGTACTGATGAATGCGGTAATAATCACACATATACCGGAACAGTTTATTTAATAAAATAGATGAAAAAAGTTATTGCTTTACTTGCAGTGTTAATGTCGGTAAATGGACTTTTTGCACAGGACCCTGCATTTTCGCAAACATACGCCAATCCACTCTACCTCAATCCTGCTTATGCAGGCACGGGCACTACTCAGCGTATTGGGCTTAACTTCCGTTACGAATGGCCAAATATACCTGGCCAGTTCATAACCTACAATGCATCCTATGATAGAAACATAATAGATTCTACCTATGGTGTTGGCCTGCTTGCTAACCGAGATGTTTCAGGACAAGCGACCTTGACCACCGATAATGTAAGTCTTATATTTTCTAAGCAGTTCCGTATTCATTCGTTTACTTTAAGTGTAGGTATACAAGGTACTTACCACGAAAAAAGCGTTGATTGGAGCAAGCTTACTATGGGAGATGAAATAGATGCTACAAGAGGATTTATATACCCTACATCGGAAACTGCAGACAGAAATAGTATAGGCGTTGCTGATTTTTCGGCGGGCTTATTAGGCTATGGTAAAAATTACTTTGTCGGTTTTGCAATGGATCATATTACCCAACCTGATGAATCGTTTGTAACTGGTAATAGGCCGTTGCCAATAAAATATATTATAAATGCGGGTGCAGTTATTCCTATTGGAAGTTTTACCCTTTCACCAACTATACTTTATCAAAAGCAAGAAGATTTTTATCAGGAACTTGTTGAATTATATCTTAGTAAATGGCACTTTACAGCTGCTATCGGGTATAGAATTAACGATGCGTTAATTTTTACACTGGGTTATCAAAATACAGGGCTAAGAATAGGATATAGTTATGATTATACAACCTCAATGCTCACTAATGCTGCCGGTGGTTGCCATGAAGTATCACTTGCTATTTTGCTACCGTATAAATCAGCTAAACTTAAGAAGGTGAGTGGCATTAACTTACCTTTGTTTTAAGCCAGGATTACCACTCGAAATTAGTTGATTAAAATTTCTTTTCGTACATTTGAGGTCTATCAAGTAAGGGCAAAGTACCTCCTGCGTTTACAGAGCCGCCTCTGTTTTACCAAAAGACACACCGGGCACCCACATTTTTACGACAATAGTTCGGTTCGGTCCATTGGTTTATATATAAACGCTTTTACCCTTTTACAACATGAGCTTATTACGATATAAAGCAGATATCAAGTCCATTATTTACATGGTAATAATTACATCATTACTGATAGTGCAATGGAATTTAAAATCATTTAATCCTTATTTATTTGGGCTGTGTTTATTTACAGCAGTTATAGTGGCTGTTATGGCCCATAACCACAACCATTTACCAATGTGGAAGAACAATACCCTTAATATACTTACCGATTGGTGGCTTACCTGCTTTTATGGTTTCCCTGTCTGGGCATGGATACCGACGCATAACAAGAACCATCATAAACTAAATAATAAAGAGGGTGATTATACTATTACCTATCGTGTAAGCGAACGGAACAACCTGTTAACACTACTTAGTTACCCTTCTATTAGCGGGTATTTTCAACAAATTGTACTGAAGGCTTACCTTAAAGAAGTGAAAGTGAAATCGAGAAAACAATATTACCAATGCCTGGCCCAAATATTAGTGCTAATAGTGTTTGTAGGTGTTGCACTATTGCTCGATTGGAAAAAGGCCCTGTTGTATATTGTTGTTCCTCAGCAAATGTCGACCTTCAGTGTGCTAATCTTAAACTATATGCAGCATGTGCATGCCGATGAAGAATCGGAGACCGACCACTCAAGGAATTTTGTTGGCTTCTTTATTAATTTCTTTCTTTTAAATAATGGCCTGCACACCGTGCATCATGATAAAGCAGGTATACATTGGAGCAAAGTGCCGGCAGAGCATAAAAAGATTGTACACACTATTTCTCCCGATTTGATAGAAACCAATTTTATTTGGTATGTAACCAGAGTATATTTTTTAGCCTTGTTTATTCCTGCCTATCGTGTAAAATCAAAGCGTCAGCTTAAAATAAAAAATGCCTTTCAATAAATAT
>JABDHI010000001.1:0-932 GCA_013285655.1 Bacteroidota bacterium | reverse complement strand
AATAAATATATTCCCGCATTGTTGGTTTAGGAATCCTGAGCCAATACCTGAAGCAAAGGCCGTCGAAAAATCGAATCTTGGGTTTAATGTTTGATGAGGGTATGTTTGCCCAAATTTTTATAACTCACAAAACAGGTACAGAATTACTATAGAATCTATCATTACTTTTGAAGGATGAAGATTCTACTCATAGAAGATGAGAAGCAATTAGCAGATTCCATTTCATCCTATCTTGAACAGGAGGGATATACCTGTGAGGTTGCTTTAAATTTTTTGAAAGGAGATGAAAAAATAGAAGTAGCCGATTACGATTGTGTTTTACTCGATATAACCTTACCCGGGGGCAACGGACTCGATATTTTAAATAATTTAAAGAAGAGGCGGCCTGAAGCAGCTGTAATTATAATATCAGCCAAAAACTCATTAGATGATAAAGTAAAAGGGCTTGATATGGGAGCTGATGACTATCTGGCTAAGCCATTCCATTTATCAGAATTGAACGCACGTTTAAAATCGGTTATACGGCGAAGAAGTTTTGGCGGAAGCAATGAATTGGTATTTAATGAAATTACTGTTACGCCTTCGGGCATGGGTGTAACGGTTAAAGGCCAACCGCTGGTGCTCACAAAAAAAGAATATGATCTTTTGTTGTTTTTCCTGGCTAATATAAATCGGGTAATTACAAAGGAGTCAATAGCAGAGCATTTATGGGGCGAAGAAATGGATGGTGTTGATTCATTTGATTTTATTTACTCTCATATAAAGAATTTGCGAAAAAAAATAATGGAAAAGGGCGGTGCAGATTATATACAAACCGTTTACGGAATGGGATATAAATTTGCAAAGAAATGAAACTGCTTACCCGTACCAATATCTATTTTCTTATCCTTACTTTTTCTTCTACAACTCCTGCTGCCGGATAAAAAGCAAGT